>JBDTAD010000386.1:0-2030 GCA_039924815.1 Lacisediminihabitans sp. | reverse complement strand
TGGGGTTCTCGAAGACATTGCGCTTGATGACCGCTGGCGTGATGGTGTCGTAGTAACCAAGACCAATCATGGCGCGATTGACTCGGTTGCGCCCGGCAAACCCGCGCAGCTCTGCGAGCGCTTCGCGCTCCGTGGCTGCCGGTGGAAGTGCGGATTCGGCCGCTTGTTCGAAGGCTTCCACGGCGATAGATCTCGGCACAGCGGCCGCCACGAGAGCGTCAACGGAGTCGATGCCCAGAGCGGCGAGCATCACACGCTGGGCCTCATCATCCGTTCCAATATGGCGCGCAACAAACCCGCCATCGCCCTCGATGTCCACGGCAGAGCCGTCGTTCACTGCGGGCATTACTCCCCTACCAGTGCGTTGTACTCGTCTGCGGTGAGCATGGCGGGGAGCTCTGCGAAGGTGACCTTAATCATCCAGCCCTCGCCGAACGGGTCACTATTGACCAGCTCAGGCGACGTGACCACGGCATCGTTAATCGCTTCAATCGTGCCGTTCATCGGAGCGAACAATTCGCCGACAGACTTGGTCGACTCGATCTCCCCGATCACGCTTCCTTCGGTCACGGCTGTCCCGACCGAGGGAAGTTCAACGAACACAACATCGCCGAGCTTCCCTGCTGCGTACGCGGTGATTCCCACGGTTGCAGTCTCTCCCTCGATAAGGATCCATTCGTGCTCTGCCGTGTACTTGAGTGCTGCGAGGTCGGTCACTTCGTTGTTCCTTTGTCTGGTGTAGTTGAATGTGCAGCTGAGGCTTTGCCATCGACCGCTGGCCGCGTGTAAAACGGCAATGTCACGACGGATGCTGGGATGCGCGTCCCTCGCACATCGATGAATAACTCTGAACCCGTGTGCATCTCGGCCGGCTCGACATACGCCATAGCGATCGGGTAGCCGAGCGTTGGCGAGAGCGCGCCGCTCGTCACAATGCCCACCTCCCGGCCGTCCGAGGTGTAGACAAGGTAGCCGGCGCGGCCTGCACGCTTTCCTTCGGAGACCAGGCCGACGAGCACACGTGCGGATTTGGCGGCGCCCGTCGCTGAGGCGTCACGCCCGACGAAATCGCCCGCTTTCTTCAGGTTGACGGCACGACCCAGCCCCGCCTGCACGGGAAGAATGTCGATCGCTAATTCGTGACCGTACAGCGGCATCCCTGCCTCGAGTCGGAGCGTATCGCGGCTCGCCAGGCCCGCCGGGACGATGTCTAATTCGGACCCTGCCTGCATAAGTTCGTTCCACAGTTGCTCGGCGACTACAGCCTGCACGTAGAGCTCGAAACCGTCTTCACCGGTGTAGCCCGTACGGCCGATCATGATCTCATTGCCGTGATAGGTGCCCATTGTGCTCCAGTAATAGCCGAGATCACGCACGGGTTTGACAGTGAGGAGTTGCTGCAGCCGCTCCACGACCGCGAGAGAATTTGGGCCCTGCACGGCAATGAGAGCGAGGCCCTCGCTCTCGTCGAAGACCGTGACGTCGAACTTGGCGGCCCGAGCCGAAAGCGCACCAGCAACCGCGAACCGGTTTGACGCGTTGGCAACGATGCCGTAGCGGTTCTCGTGAGTGCGGTAGACGACGAGGTCGTCGAGGATGCCACCGTCTGGCGTGAGAAGAAGCGAGTACTTTGCCTGCCCAATTGCCACTGACGAAATTTTGCCCGCGAGAGCGTAGTCGAGTGCCGCTGCCGCTTCTGGCCCGGTCACGAGGATCTCGGCCATGTGAGAGAGATCAAAAAGTGCAACCGAGTGGCGCACCGCGTGGTGCTCGGCAAGATCGCTTGAGTAGCGCACCGGCATCAGCCAGCCTGCAAAGTCGGTGAAGCTAGCACCGGCATCAACGTGAACCTGATGGAGTGGCGACAAGTGCTGTGTGTCTGGCAAGAGTTCTCCTGGCGTCCTGGCTGCGGGAACTCCCCCTCTGTCATCAGCCTGAGAGCTTCACCGGCGCTTGCCAGTTTTCACCATGGGCGGAAATGCGCGACGTTCGGTGCGCGAATTCACTTTTCAGAGTGGCCAGTTCGATGC
>JBDTAD010000385.1:0-5439 GCA_039924815.1 Lacisediminihabitans sp. | reverse complement strand
ACCTTGGGCTCCGCGGTCGGAGTGGACGATGGTGCCGACGGGTTTGCGCCGCCATCTCGCCATCTCGATCGCGTCGACGACGAGCTCAGTGCGAATGTGGTCCGCGATCGACCAGCCAACGCAGCGGCGGGAGAAGACGTCGATCACTGCGGCGCAGTAAACCCAGCCTTCACTCGTTCGATGCTGGGTGATGTCGGTCACCCAGAGCTTGTCCGGTGCGTCAGCGGCGAACACGCGTTTCACTTGATCCTCGAACACTGCCGGAAGGCGACCAGAGCCACCGTGGCGCCATTTGCGGTGGTGGACGCCCTGCAGGCCCGCCAACCGCATCAAACGTTCAACACGGCAGTGCCCGATTTGCTGGCGCTGGCCCAGGACCAGTTCGGCGTGGACGCGGCGAACCCCGTAGGTTCCTCGCGCGGCAGCATGCAGGGTGCGGATCTGATCGATCAGGTGCGCATCGGAAAGATCCCGTGCTGACGGGCGACGGGAACGCCACTCGTAATATCCCGATGTCGAGATCTTCAACACCCGGCAGGCCACCGCGACGGGGAAGTCGCAGCTGAGCTCGTGGACCAACCGGAACCCTATTTTGGGAGAACGTTCTCCCTCGCAAAATACGCGGAGGCGCGTTTGAGAATCTCTATCTCCATCGCCTGGACTCGGTTCTCGCGGCGCAGCCGAACCAACTCGGCATGCTCGTCGCGGGTGAGCCCCTCGGTCTTCCCCTCCTCGATATCGGTCTGGGCCATCCAGCGACGCAACCCCGACTCGCTCACACCAAGATCCTTCGCGATCTCAGCCACTGGTTTCTCACCTAAACGGGCAAGCTCCACCGCTCTGCGACGGAACTCCTCAGGTTTTGCAGCAGGCATAATTCCGGACTCCTTCCGGGACGATCATCGCCCCAACTTAGGTGTCCGGGAAAGTCAGGACAGGTCACTCCCCACCACTACCCACGAAAGCAGATGCGTAGATCGTGGCACGAAGAAAGCGAAACAGCACGCCAGCGGAGCCGCAATCAACCCTCCCCGAGATAACGGCACGAGATATCCACGCGTATCGCCAGTCTGGCCAACTCGGGCGAGTTGATGTTTATCCGATTCCCGAATTTCAACCACCGGATGAGCCCAGCTCGATTGTTCAGTCCGTGTCACCGGCGGCCCGACCCCTCGCGCCTGCGTTCGTGAAAACTGCTCGGACGGCGCCCAACACCAGCTTCCGCTTCATAATCGACGGAGTGTCCACGCAGGCAGTGACAGGTCCAGGAGTAATCGGTCGTAATCCGGATCGGAGCGAATCCTTGCAAGTCATATTAATTGACGATCCTGGCCGTTCGGTATCGCGAAATCATCTCGGATACGAGCTGGATGCGCGCAGTAGGCTCGTTGTCTTCGACCTGGAATCGGCGAACGGATCGGAGATCATTCGCGTGGACGACGAACGCGTCGAGTGTGTGCCGGGTAAGAGGTATTCGGTTGAACCCGGTGACACGATTCTGCTGGGAAACGTCACCGTTGGCTTGGAGGCAGGATAACGTTCGTCGCTCGACTTGGGGTGTTGTGGAGGGGTGGATGATCAGTGGCTAGCCAACATCGCGAATAGCTTGTCATAGGAGCCCTGAGCCACAGCGAAACGTAATGGTTTGACGCTTTCCACGAGAATCTCAGGCGCGTTTGGTTCGTCGCGAAGGATTGCCATGACCTCGGTGAGGAACTCGTCAAGGGGGAGTGCCTGTTTGGAGTTCTCCTGTCCCATCAGTGCCGTTTGCACGGCTGGTGGGATGAGCTCGAGCACTTGGATCCCGGCGGGTGCGAGCTGGTGGCGGAGCGCCTCCGAGTAGGAGTGGATCCCCGACTTCGTCGCGTTATAGGTCGGGGTCGCGGCCAGCGGAACGAAGGCCAGACCCGACGATACCGTCATGATGGTCGCGTTCGGCTTGCCTTCCAGCAGTGGGGCGAACGCGGTGATGGTGCGGATAGGCCCCAGCAGGTTCGAGCTGATTGTGGCCTCGGCCGTCGAAAGGTGAGCCGGATCGAGAAGGTTCTCCGGATGCATGATCCCCGCTGCGGTGATGAGAACATTCAGTTCGGGGTAGTCGTGTTCGACGGCGTCGCGCAGGGTGGCGATCGAGTCTGGATCGTCGACATCGAGCGGCAACCCGACGATGCCGGGGTGTGCCGCTGAGATGGAGTCGAGCAGTTCGCGGCGTCGACCAGCGACGATGACGGTGTTGCCGGCAGCATAGAAGCGCCGGGCCATGCCAAGCCCGATGCCCGAGGTTCCGCCGGTGATGAGAATGGTATTTCCTGTGATGTTCATGGAACCAAGTTCACCCACCACGCACGAGGCCAACAAGGAAGCGGTTATCTGCTGATCGAGAGTCAGTGGATACCGGACCCGATTCAGGGGAGAGTGGGGGAGTGGACAAACCCGAGCTCGCCGACTTCCTTCGCAGCAGGCGTCTGGCGCTTCAGCCCGAAGACGTCGGTATGTCACGCGGACCACGTCGCCGAACGCCGGGACTGCGTCGCGAAGAGGTGGCAGAACTCGCCGGAATGTCCACCGACTACTACGCACGCCTCGAACGCGGCAGCGGGCCCCAGCCCTCCGAGCAGATGGCCACCGCGATCGCGCGGGCACTTCGCCTCACGCTCGCAGAGCGCGATCATCTCTTTCTGCTGACCGGGCACAGCGCACCGAAACGCGTCCTGCGAACTGAGCATGTCAATCCCGGCCTGATGCGCGTGCTCGATCGGCTAGACGATACCCCGGCTCAGATCATGACGAGACTGGGGGAGACGCTCGTGCAGACCGGTCCGGCCGTCGCGCTCCTGGGTGAGCAGACCCAGTTCACCGGGTTTGCGCGCGCGAATGTGTATCGCTGGTTTACCGATCCATCGTCACGGGCCATCTATCCCGAGCGGGACCATCGCCACCACGGTCGCGTCTTTACCGCCCAACTGCGAGAAAGAGTCAGTGCCGAGGGTGAAAAGTCTCCAGCAGCGGCAGTCGCAAAGGCGTTGGGCAAGACGAGCGTCGAGTTCCAGGAGCTGTGGCGCGAACATGAAATCGGCCTGCGCTACACCGAAGACAAGACCTTTGTTCACCCCGAGCTTGGCCTCATCGAGCTGCACTGCCAGAGTCTGCTCGACCCGGATCAATCACAGGTGCTTCTCGTCTTCACTGCCACGCCGGGCAGCGAGAGCTATGAAAAGCTCAGCCTGCTCTCCGTCATCGGACGTCAGCGCCTCACCGTCTAGCGCTTCGGGCCACGCTACGCGCGCAGGCTCCTTAGCCCGGTGCGGATTTCACTGATCAAAATCTCGGGTTGCTCAAGAGCCGCGAAATGTCCACCCTTGTCGGCTTCCCCGTAGTGAATCAAGTTGGTATAGGTGTCTTCGATCCAGTTTCGTGGCAGAAGCGGGATGTCGCGTGGGAACACCGTCACGGCGACCGGCAGCGTCAGCTTTGGGCCAGCGAAGCTGCCCGCTTTGTTCTCCCAGTAGATGCGGGCGGATGATGCGGCACTGTTGGTAAACCAATACAGCGAGATTGCGTCGAGCATGTCATCGGTGCTGAGCGCGTCCTCGGCGAGCCCGTGATTGTCCGTTTTGGATTGGAACTTGTCGTAGATCCACGCTGCCTGGCCGGCCGGCGAGTCAGCCAGGGCGAATCCGATGGTCTCTGGCTTCGTGCCCTGAAGGTGATTGGCTCCGCCCAGATCACCGCTGTAGAGAGAAAGGGTGTCCACGGCGTTGCGCTCTTCGGGCGACAACGAGTCCGGGATCTGTGCGGGAAAGGCGTACTGGGTGTTCAAGTGAATTCCGAGTAGGCCCTCTGGCTGCATGGCCCCGAGTGCGGTTGTTACGACGGAGCCCCAGTCGCCACCTTGAGCGGCCCACTTCTCGTAGCCAAGCCGTTTCATGAGTTCGACCCACGCGCGTGCGATACGGGAAACATTCCACCCGGTCTCGGTCGGCTTTTCGCTAAACCCAAATCCGGGCAGCGACGGTATGACGACGTCAAATGAATCTTCGGCGTTCCCACCGAACGCCACCGGGTCAGTGAGTGGGCCGATCAGCTTCAGGAACTCGACGATCGGACCGGGCCATCCGTGCGTCAAGATAAGGGGCATCGCATTCGGATTCTTGGACTTGACGTGGGTGAAGTGGATATCCAGCCCGTCGATCTCGGTCAGGAACTGTGGAAAACGATTGAGCTCCGACTCGAACCTGCGCCAGTCGTACTCGTGCTCCCAATACTTGATGAGCGATTGGGCATTCTCCACGCGAACACCCTGCGACCAGTCGGAGACGGTTTCCGGATTCGGCCAACGGGTTCTGGCCAGTCGCCGCTTCAAGTCTTCAATTTCGGAGTCCGAGATTGCGACGACGAATGGACGGATGAGGGCCCCGGATGCGTGCGTTGCTTCGGTCATTGACGTGTTCTCCTGAAATGTGATTCACAGTGCAGCAGTCCGTTGCACAGTGATGTGCAACGCACACCCGTGTGCAATCTATTCCGTTGCACACCGTTGTGCAATACTGTGACCGTGCATATCGAATCCGCTCGGGCGCGCTCCATGAACGAAACCCGAAATCGCATCCTCGACGTCGCTCTCGAGGTCTTGGGCCAGAATCCGGATGCCGGAATGGGCGACATCGCCTCTGCGGCGGGCGTGGTGCGCCGCACCGTCTACGGCCACTTCCCTTCCCGCGCTGACCTCGTGCACGCCCTCGCGCAGCAGGCAGTGAACGAGATCGCCGCGGTTCTTGCCGAGGTCAATGTCTCCACGAAAGCAGCTGACGCGGTATGGGTTGATTTCATCGCCAGCCTGTGGCCATTGACTCGACGTTATCGAGTCGTAGTCGTGCTTCGTCGCGGCGAGTACGGCAAGGAGATCCACGCCTTATTGGGACCAGTCGACAAAGCCCTCGCCGACCTTGTGAAACGAGGTCAAGAGAACGAGGTGTTTGGACGACACCTACCCGCGGAAATGCTCAGTCAGGTCGCGTATGCCGCGGTGTTCGCCATCGCAGAAAGCGGTCTCGCTCAAGGGGCCCTTGGTGCCCGCGCGGCGACAATCACGAGCCTGCTCACCCTGGGAGTTCCCGAGGAGCACGCCAGGGCACTCGTGGATACTCAGTACTGATGCCCAGTGCTGTACTCCCAAGGGTTGAGCGCCCCGGGGACTAGCGAGGGCCTAAGCCGCCATGATTCATGTATGGCGCAGGTAATGACAGGGGCTTGCCGCCTTCTCCGTACGTCGGATTCGGTCGACCTTGAGCCGACTCCGGTGCGCTGCCATTGGCACGAGCGCGCCGCCACTTACGCACACCGACTGCGCCAACGATGCCAGTGGCAATCAGTAGAAGTATTCCGCTCACGGTGAGAAGCAGCCCCAGAGCACTCGTTTGGGTGAGCAGCACAATGCCA
>JBDTAD010000384.1:0-2439 GCA_039924815.1 Lacisediminihabitans sp. | reverse complement strand
TCACGAGGGCGACATCCAGACCATCGCGGTCGCGGAGCCGGCCAGGTCCCAGGGGCTCGGCCGCACTCTCATCCAGGCACTCGTGGCCGAGGCCCGCAAGCGCGGTGCCCGCCAGGTGTTCCTCGAGGTGCGAGCGGACAACGGCGGTGCGCAGCACCTCTACGAGACTCTCGGGTTCGTGGCGATCGCCGAACGCGTCGACTACTACCAACCAGACAATGTGGACGCCATCGTGATGCAGTACGACATTCCAGTCCCCGTGACTCGTCCGGCGGTCGGCGCATGACCGGGCCAGGGGGTGCGCTGGTGCTGGGCATCGAGACCAGCTGCGACGAGACCGGGATCGGGATCGTGCGCGGCCGTGAGTTGCTCGCCAACGTGATCGCGTCATCCATGGAGGAGCACGCTCGCTACGGCGGTGTCGTGCCGGAAATCGCCGCGCGCGCCCACCTCGAAGCGCTCACCCCGGCACTGAAGCAAGCGCTCGCCGAGGCAGATGTCACCCTGCAAGACCTCGACGCCATCGCCGTCACGAGCGGTCCCGGCCTGTCCGGCGCGCTCATGGTCGGCGTCGGTGCTGCCAAGGCACTCGCCGTCTCGCTGGGCAAGCCGCTGTACGCCGTGAACCACCTCGTCGGCCACGTTGGCGCAGATGTTCTCTCGGAGTCCGGTGCAATCGAGTACCCGACGGTGGCGCTCCTTGTTTCCGGCGGCCATACCTCGCTGCTCGTGGTGCGCGACCTCGTCTCCGATGTGGAACTGCTCGGCGAAACGATAGATGATGCCGCGGGCGAGGCCTTCGACAAGGTCGCCAGGCTGCTCGGGTTGCCGTATCCCGGCGGCCCGCAGATCGACCGTGCAGCCGTCGGCGGCGACCCCAAGGCCATCCGATTCCCGCGCGGGCTTTCGAGGCCCAAGGACCTTGCGGAACACCGCTACGACTTCTCCTTTTCGGGCCTCAAAACCGCCGTTGCCCGCCACGTCGAGAAGCTCCGCGACGCGGGCGACGAAGTGCCGATGGCGGATGTCGCGGCCAGTTTTCGCGAAGCTGTCGTCGACGTGCTGCTCGTCAAAGCGCTCGCGGCGTGTGCCGATCTCGGGGTGCCGCGCCTACTCCTCGGTGGTGGTGTCATCGCGAACGCGCGGCTGCGTCAGCTCGCTGAGGAACGTTGCGCGGCCGCTGGCATCGAGCTGCGCATCCCGCCCCTGTCGCTGTGCACGGACAATGGGGCGATGATCGCGGCACTTGCCGCCCAGCTAGTCGAAGCGGGACATCCGCCCTCCGGCCTCGGGTTCGGGGCAGATTCGACGCTGCCGGTCACGATCATTCAGGCCTAATCGGCTCTGCTTAGATTCCCGGCCAATTGACAGGCGACGGGGGTGCTGACACTATGGCACCGCTGTACGAATGTTTCCTAATAGCTTGGAGTTCACCATGTCCGATCAAATTCCGCAGGCTCCGCCGCCTCCCGCTTCGCCTTATGTTGCGCCGACAGCAGTAGCTGGCCCCAAACAGGCTCTCAGTCTCACTTCGTTCATTCTCGGCCTTGCCGGTCTCGTCTTCAGCTGGGTGCCGGTCCTCGGTTTCCTTGCGTCGCTCGCGGCGATCGTCCTGGGCTTCCTCGGCAAGAGCAAAGAGCCAGCCGCACCCAAGTGGATGTGGCTGGTCGGCATCATCACCGGTTTCGTGGCGATCGTGCTCAGTATCTTGTTCATCGTCTTGATCATCATCCTGCCCCTCATTGCGCTCAGCACTGTTGGCGGCAGCCTCAGCAACCTCCCCGGCTACTAGATCAGGGAGTCGACGGCGCCCGCACTCCGTGTGCGGGCGCCGTGTGCATTTAACGGCGGTTCGCCGAAAACTGCACGCGCTCGGTCAGCAGCGCCACGTGCCGACCCGCAACTCGAGTCACGATGAGCGTGGCTTTCTCGGGCCCCTTCAGCGCCAGCTTCTTGCGCAACTGGGCCGGGTCGACATCCGCCCCCCGCTTTTTGATCTCCAGAGTGCCAATCTTTCGCGCGGTGAGTTCACGGCGCAGTAGTTTTTCGTCAAAGGGGAACGTTTCGAGAATGCGGAAGCAACTCGCGAAGGGCGTCTCTACTGCGGTAGCGGCGCTCAGATAGGCGATGCCGGTGCTCAGCATGGTGGCGTCGAGTTGGCGCGCGAGCGTGCCGATCAGGCGGGCGCGAATGACGGCGCCGTCGGGTTCGTAGAGATACTCCTGGAGGGTGCCGCTCTCGACATCCTCGCTGTCGTCCGCACCCGTGAGTTCCGCGCTGCCGTGCGCGCCCAGCACGAGCGCAGCACGACGGATGCCCGGCCTTGCGACCGCGCCGAACCAGACTGCGAGCTCCACGACTTCGTGATCGACGGAGACCCACTGCGCCTCTGCGTCGGACGGAATGAGACCCCGATCGACGCCAGGCCCCAGCTTGATG
>JBDTAD010000383.1:0-1611 GCA_039924815.1 Lacisediminihabitans sp. | reverse complement strand
GCGCTCGTGCTCTGGGATCTGTGTCATTCGGTTGGCGCTGTTGAGGTGCAGCTGGATGCCTGGGGGGTCGACTTCGCCGCCGGATGCTCCTACAAATACCTCAACGGCGGCCCGGGCGCACCCGCGTTCGGCTACGTCCGCGCGGAGTTGATCGCCAGTGTGCAGCAGCCAATCTGGGGATGGTTCGGTAGCGAAGAACCCTTCCAGATGGGGCCGGATTATGTGCCAGCCACGGGCATCCGTCGTTTCATCAGCGGCACCCCCGCCGCGCTCGCCATGCTCGCGATGCAAGACATGATTGCGCTCGTCGCCGAGGCAGGAATTGATGCCATTCGCGCGAAGTCGATCGCGCTCACCGAGTTCGCGATCGAGCTGACGGATGCGATGCTCGCCGAGCGCGGAGTCACGGTCGCGTCCCCCCGCGATGCTGAACGCCGTGGCAGCCACGTCACCCTGCGCCACGATGACTTCAGTTCGATCACGGCCGCCCTCTGGGAACGCGGAGTGATCCCCGATTTCCGTGCGCCGAACGGGCTGCGCATCGGGCTTTCGCCGCTGAGCACGAGCTTCGGCGAGCTGTTCGCCGGGCTCGATGTGGTGCGGGAGATGCTCGCCGGATGATCCTCGACGACTTCGACTCGCGCCCGGGTAGTGCAACGTCCCTGCTGCGCACGATCGTCGGTGCGTGCTTGCGAGACCTGGGCGGGCGGGCATCCATTGCCCAACTCATCCGCCTTCTGGACGCCGTCGGCGTCTCTGAGGCTCACGCGAGAACCGCGGTGCTGCGGGTCAGCCGCAAGGGGTTGCTCCTGCCCGGCGGAGACGGTGAATACCACCTCGATCGGGGCGCCGTGCCGATGCTCGAAAATGGTGACCGCCGCATCTATACCTACCGACAGATGGGCGACGGCGACTCGTGGTGTCTGATCTCGTTCTCGATCCCCGAAACACTCCGCGCAGAACGGCACCAGTTGCGCCGCCGGCTCACCGGAATCGGATGCGGCATCGTCTCGTCTGCGCTGTGGATCTGCCCTGAGTTCCTGGCCGGCGAGGTCGAGAGCATCCTCACCGACCTCGGTCTTCGCGGTTATGTGACCCTCTTCGAGACGTCGACGCCTCGGCCCCCTGGCACACTCGCGGATGCCGCAGCCGGCTGGTGGGACCTGCCCGCCCTCGACTCCCTCCATCGCAACTTCCTCGACGCCACCGCTGGATTTGCCGAGGTTGAGCCGAGCGGCAGCGCCGCCTTCACTGCCTGGATCCGCACGCTCGATGAGTGGCGCACCATCCCGTATCTCGATCCGGGATTACCGCCGAGCGCGCTGCCCGCCAACTGGCCGGGCTTCGCATCCGTTGCCCGTTTCGAGCACCTGATGACACGTTTCGCGGATGCCGGCCGCAGCTTCGCGACCTCGGTGCCGGCAGACTCCGGCGCCCGCGTTCGCTGACCCCGTCGAAGCGCCGTAACCCGCCGGCTGAACAGGAGGAGACTTCAGCCGATCCGCACGGAAAGGAGGAAGTTCTGTCAGCCGAGGAACGATTTCTCCCTCATTCCGGTCACGGCACACTCCACAGCCGTTCAGGATTGAGAACCTGCACTGCATAGTGACA
>JBDTAD010000382.1:0-5128 GCA_039924815.1 Lacisediminihabitans sp. | reverse complement strand
CACCTAAGGTCACAGCTTACTCACGTCATTGGGACGTATCCGATGGTATTCGTTGGGACGCGAGCCACGCTCGTCCTTTTAGCTATTGGGCTGCAGGCATGTTCCGGTATTAATCGGGACCCGATTCAGTCTTTGAATTGTGTCCATTGGGTTCCCGGTTCAAGTCCGGGGGGTGCACCAACAAAGGCCTGATCACGGGAAGTAAGTGATCGGGTCTTTTTTCATGCCCCGGCGTATGTGACCTCCAGGGGCACTTTGCGCGTGTTGGCACCGGTTCAGGATGGCCGGCAGTGGTCGAAATTGGCTGTAAAGGTCTTTGCACCAACCATTGACAGCGCAATGGCCCAAGGTGAACAATCAACCAACATCTTCAGGTATGCACTATTCGACTCCCATTAGAAAGTGATTCCTCATGACCGATAAGACGACGACGGCGTCGGCTGCCCAGTCCAGTGATGAAGCGGACGCTGCCGAACTTGCGAAGCTCGGCTACAAACAAGAACTTCACCGGGGGATGTCGGGGTTCTCGAACTTCGCCGTCTCCTTTTCCATCATTTCGATTCTGGCCGGATGCATAACCTCGTATTCGATTGCCCTGAACTCTGGCGGGCCTGCGGCCATCAACCTCGGCTGGCCCATTGTCGGCGTCTTCGTGCTCTTCGTGGCGCTGGGGATGGCCGAGGTCTGCTCCCGCTATCCCACCGCGGGCGGCCTGTACTTCTGGGCAGGGCGGCTCGCCAAACGGAATAAGCGCGTCTGGGCCTGGTATGTGGGCTGGTTCAACATTCTGGGTGAGGTGGCGGTTACCGCCGCCATCGACTTCGGTGCAGCGACGACCATGATGGCCTTCGCCTCCCTCACCTTCGGGGTGACCCCGACGGCACCAAAGACCTACATTCTGTTCTTGGTCCTGATCGTCATTCACGGACTGCTCAACACCTTCGGAGTGAAGCTGGTGAGCATCCTGTGCAACCTGTCTGCCTGGTGGCACATCATCGGCGTCCTCATCATCGTGGGCGTGCTGTGGATTATGCCCACCAGCCACCAATCGTTCAGTTGGACGATGACCGCGTTCCACAACGGCACCGGATGGACCTTTGGTCCGTATGTGTTCCTGATGGGTCTGCTGATGGCTCAGTACACCTACACCGGTTACGACGCCTCGGCCCACGTTGCCGAAGAGACCAGGGGAGCGGCGCTGGCCGCACCCAAGGGAATCGTCATGAGCGTGGTGATTTCGATCATCGGCGGCTGGATCCTGCTGTTCTCGATCACGGCGGCGATTCAGGATGGCAGCAACAAGGGATTGGACGCCCTGGTGGGCAGTGCCACCGGCCTTCCGCCAGCACAGATCTTCCTCGACGCACTCAACAATCCGACGATGGCCAAGTTCCTCTTGTTCATCGTCTGCGGCGCCCAGTTCTTCTGCGGAATGGCATCCGTCACGGCCAACTCGCGAATGAGTTTCGCGTTCTCCAGGGACAACGCGCTGCCAGGATCTCGCCACTGGGCCAAGGTCAACCCTCGAACGGGCACCCCGACCAACTCGGTCTGGCTCTGCGTTGTCGCGGCAATGGTGCTCACTCTTCCCGCCCTGTTCAACACCACCGCCTACCTGGCCGTCACCTCGATCGCGGTGATCGGGCTCTACATTGCCTACGTCGTCCCGGTCTTCCTGCGGAGGCTCAACAAGGACTTCACGCCCGGTCCGTGGAACCTCGGAAGGTGGAGTGCTCCGATTGGCTGGATCGCCGTGGTCTGGGTGATCTTCATCTGCATTCTGTTCGTGCTGCCGCCCGTCTCGCCGATCACGGTCGACACCTTCAACTACGCCCCCATAGCGGTAGTTGCGGTCGTTCTTTTCGCCACCATCCTGTGGTTTGCCAAGGGGCGCCGGCACTTCATGACCAATGACGAGGCAGCGCACCTTACGGTGGAAGCAGAGAAGCTGCTCGACTAGAGCGATGCGCTCCCGGGGAGGGGGAGCGCATCCTCTATTGGTACTTTGACCAACCTTTAGTCTCCAAGGAGAATAGCTGTGCGCACGGGAATGCTAACCACGGATGAGCTCAACGAGCGCATCGACGCTGGCGAAATCGACACCGTTATTGTCGCTTTCACGGATATGCAGGGGCGCCTTACGGGTAAGAGGGCCTCGGCGCGACTTTTCAAAGACGAGATCAGTAGCCATGGTGCCGAGTGCTGCAACTACCTGCTCGCCGTCGATGTCGAAATGAACACCGTCGACGGCTATGCGGTCTCCTCGTGGGAGAAGGGATATGGCGACATGGTCATGGTTCCCGATCTGTCGACTCTGCGATTGGTGCCCTGGATTCCCGGAACGGCCTTGGTCATCGCCGATCTGACCTGGTTGCCGGAGAGGGGATCAGACCGCGGCAAGCCGGTCGCACCGTCTCCGCGAGAGGTGCTCAAGACCCAGATCGCTCGTCTGGCCAACAAGGACCTGGTGTCCATGGTCGGAACGGAGTTGGAGTTCATCGTCTTCGATGACAGCTATCGCGAGGCGTGGGGCAAAGGCTACAAAGACCTGAAGCCGGCCAGTGATTACAACATTGATTACGCGATGCTGGCATCAACGCGGATGGAGCCGCTGTTGCGCGACATCCGCGTGGGGATGGATGCCGCGGGCATGTACTGCGAGGGAGTCAAGGGCGAGTGCAATCTTGGCCAGCAGGAAATCGCATTCCGCTATGCGGAGGCTCTGGAAACCTGTGACAACCACTCCATCTACAAGAACGGCGCCAAGGAGATTGCTGACCAGCATGGCAAGGCGCTGACCTTCATGGCCAAGTTCAATGAGCGCGAAGGTAGCTCCTGCCACATTCATATCAGCCTGCGGGGCACCGATGGCAGCGCAGTCTTTGCCGACGATGACGACGAATTTGGGATGTCGAAAATGTTTCGGCACTTCCTGGCAGGCCAGCTGAAGGCGATGCGCGAACTCACTCTGCTCTTCGCGCCGAACATCAACTCGTACAAGCGCTACGTCAACGGCAGCTTTGCTCCCACCGCTGTTGCCTGGGGGCACGACAATCGAACCTGCAGCCTTCGCGTCGTCGGACACGGTCTCGGCCTCAGGGTCGAAAACCGAGTGCCCGGCGGGGACGTGAACCAATACCTCGCTGTTGCGGCGCTCATCGCCGGTGGGCTCTACGGAATCGAGCATGAACTCGAGCTTGAGCCTATGTTTGAAGGAAATGCGTACGCCAGCGATGCTCCGCGGGTGCCTTCGACGCTGAGGGAGGCTGCCGAGTTGTTCAGACAGTCGACGATCGCCAGGGAAGCCTTCGGGGATGACGTTGTGGAGCACTATCTCAACAACGCGCGCATCGAGGTTGAGGCCTATGACGCAGCCGTGACCGACTGGGAAAGAGTTCGCGGTTTTGAACGATTCTGAGCGACCGATTATCGGGCTGACCACCTACCTCGAACAGACCAAGAGTGGAGCGTGGGATGTTCCGGCATCCTTCCTGCCCAAGACCTACATTGAGGCGGTCACCCGAGCCGGTGGAATCGCGGTCCTGCTGCCTCCGCAGCCCGTCGACGCAACAATCGCCGCCCGCGTGCTCGATCGTCTTGACGGTCTGATCATCACGGGAGGCAGAGACGTTGACCCGGCGCGCTACGCGCAGAGCGCGCATCCAACCACGGACACTCCACGCCTCGACAGGGATGCCTGGGAAGACGCGCTCATCACGGCTGCGGTCGAGCGAGGATTGCCGTTCCTCGGAATTTGCCGAGGCGCTCAAATGCTGAACGTTGCTCTGGGCGGTACCCTCCACCAGCATTTGCCCGACGTCATTGGCAGTACCCGGTACAGCGGTTCGGAGGGGCAGTTCGCAGAGAATGACGTGGACGTGACGGCAGGTACCGCTCTCTCCGTGATGCTGGGAGACAAACCGCTCAGCGTGAAATCACACCATCACCAGGCCATCGACTCGGTTGCTACAGCTTTGACCGTGACCGCGCGTTCCGGAGACGGAGTCATTCAAGCCGTCGACCTCGAGTCTGTGCCGTTCGGTGTTGCCGTGCAGTGGCATCCCGAAGAAGACGCGGACGACATCCGACTCTTTGAGGGTCTCGTCGACGCTGCAAGAAAGGCAATGAAGTGAGCTCGACAACCATCATCAACCCCGCCGACGAGACGATCGTCACCACAGTCCAGCTCACGAGCCCGGAACAGGTGGATGATGCGGTCGCTGTGGCGGTATCGGTGCAGCGAGCGTGGGCTGCGCTGCCGCCGGCGGAGAGAGCTTCAGCGCTGAGACGGTTCGCCGCGGTGGTCGACAAGTCGATCGAAGAGCTTGCGCTGCTCGAAGTGGCCAACTCCGGACATCCGATCTCCCAGGCGCGGTGGGAGGCCGGGCACGTTCGCGACGTACTCAACTACTACGCTGCCGCGCCAGAGCGGATGATCGGCAGGCAGATTCCCGTTGCCGGCGGCCTGGACGTCACCTTCCTCGAACCGCTCGGAGTCGTCGGCGTCATCGTGCCGTGGAACTTTCCGATGACCATTGCGAGTTGGGGCTTTGCGCCGGCGCTCGCTGCGGGTAATGCCGTGCTCCTCAAACCGGCCGAATGGACACCACTCACGGCAATTCGGCTCGGGGAACTGGCCCTCGAAGCCGGGCTCCCGGAAGGACTCTTCCAGGTGCTTCCTGGCAAGGGTTCCATCGTCGGTGAGCGGTTCGTCACTCACGAGAAGGTGCGCAAAATCGTCTTCACCGGGTCGACCGAGGTTGGCAAGCGGGTGATGGCAGGATGCGCAGCCCAGGTCAAAGCGGTCACCCTCGAACTGGGCGGCAAGAGCGCGAACGTCATTTTCGCGGATTCCGACCTTGAGAAGGCCGCATCGACTGCGCCATACGCCGTATTTGAAAACGCCGGCCAGGACTGTTGCGCACGAAGTCGCATTCTTGTGCAGCGCAGCGTCTTTGACCGGTTTATGGAGCTCCTGGAACCAGCGGTCAAGGGCGTCAAGGTCGGTCTGCCCGGAGACGAGGCCACCGAGATGGGCCCGCTGGTTGCTGCGGCGCATCTCGCCAAGGTGCAGTCCTACGTTCCAGACGACTCGCTGGTCGCCTTCCGCGGCAGCGCACCGAGCGGC
>JBDTAD010000381.1:0-3499 GCA_039924815.1 Lacisediminihabitans sp. | reverse complement strand
GCTCGATGCGGTGAACAGTACCGTTCGACGGTTGCGCGCCGATCGTACGCGCGACATAAGAGATGCCTTCATCGCCGATCGCGTGCGTCGTGGTCGGGATGCACCTCTCGTGAAAGAACGCGACGGCTCGAGCGTATTCGCCTGGGTCGAGCCAGAGCGAGGAACGCGATTCACCATGCGTGTCCGGCTGCATCAGCCAAGCTGTGCCGTTGTCGATCGTGCCGTCGATCATGAGCTTGATGCCACGCACGTGCCAGCGGCGACCATGTCGGCCCTGGAGACGCACCATTCGCTCGAGGTCTTCATCGACGTAACCTGGCATGATCCACGGTGAGATGCGCAGACGTATCGGGAGGTCGCCCCACCGCTCGAGCTCGTCGAGAAGGTCGAAGGAGTCCTCAGCGCCAAGGTCGAGCATCTGGCCGCCCGTCAGACCGGACTGGGCCATCGCCGCCAGCAACCTCCCCAGTGCGTCGACCCGCTCGTCGAAGGTCTGCTCTGGCAGCATCCGCTGCACGAGAGCTTGCGCAGAGAGTTCCAACAGCGCCCCGTTTGGCCGCCCGTCGTCGCCGAGGCTCACACGGGCAGAATCGACGAACTCCTCGCGTCCAGTGACGCCCGCTTCCTCCAAAGCCCGTTGCGATGCGAGCGCCGAGTGGGCATCAAACAGAACGATGAAGACAAGTCGCCCATCTGCGATACCGTCAAAAAGAGAGTTGTCGAATTTCCTACCCTCGAAGACAGCAGGGTCCAACCCCCAGCCAAGAATCCAGCCGCTTTCTTGCTCGGCCACATAGGCGGTGAGGGCGCGGCGCGCATCCGCCCAACTCGTGATTCCAGACAAGTCGAGGCCCCGCGCCATCGCGAGCCCCAGTACCGGGTGGATGTGCGCATCGACGAGACCCGCCGTCACCGTGGCATCGTCGAGGTCAATCACCCGGTCGGCGGATGCGACCCAGGGCGCTGCGTCCTCGCTGGCCCCCACCGCAACGATCACACCGTTGCGAACGGCGACGAAGCCGCTCTCACCCGACGCCGCGCCAACGACGATCTCTGGTGTCAGTATGTGCCGTGCCTGGAGCACGAGCTCAGTGTGTTCGATCATCTATTCTGTCCTGCCTCACGACGGTGCAACACGGTAGAAGAAACGTCGCCTGTTAGAGGTGGTAGCGGCGACGTTTCGCTGTGGCCCATCGACGGACTCCTTTGTCGTCACCGCGTGGATTCTCCGCGACTGCTGCCGCCTGACGGTCAAGAATCGGCGGAACGCGAGAGCAAGACAGGGTCAGTTACGTGATAAATCGATTATGCACCCCACATAGCCGCTTGGTAAAGCGATTGTCGCTTACCGTCGCGCGGAATCGGGTTGGCTGGGCGAAAGCCACTGCGAGGACTGCCGCGCTACGAGCGAGACGGCCACCTCAATAGAGCGTCCAGATTCGGCAGCATCGCTGATCCCATCCAGCAGCAGCGTCACGCACTGCCTCCCGAACTCTCGTGGACGCAGATTGAGCGCCGTAATCGATGGTTCGGTCATCGAGAGGGGGTCACTGTCAACATAGCTCGCGAGAAGAATGTCTCGACCGATCACCATACCCGCCGAGCGAATCGCGTCTCGCGCAATCACCGCAGTCCCCTCTGTCGACGTGATTATCGCGTCCATTCCGCCTGGAGCCGTGAGCAGCTTGTCGCAGCTATCTCGAAGCTCAGCCGCCGACATCTGGAAGGGCGCGACGAGAAAACGCGCCTCGATGCCTTTTTCAGCGCACCACTGCTCATACCCCCTGCGCATCTGCCTTCCCCACTCCAGGGAGGAGCCAGGGAGGATGGCGGTGGGACTGCGTGATCCTTGGTCCCAAAGGTGGTCGAGTAGCAGGCGTATTCCGGCGACGTGATCGGAGTACACGGTCGCGAATGGTGCAGGCATGTCGACAGGAGCCCGTTCACCGCTGACGACGGGGCGCCGCCCTTCGAGTAGGCGCCGCACCATCGGATCCTCGTCGAACGGGTCGATCATGATGAAGCCGTCGAGATGATCGAGAAAGCTCGAATGCGGCGTGACCACAACCGGCATGAGCGTGACGAGCAAGTCGGCCTCTTGCGCCCGTTCGACTGCTCCGAACGCCACGTCCATGTAGTAACGGAAACTCAGCGTGTGATCGGGAACGTAGAGTCCGATCGAGCCCGATCGAGCAGCTCGCAGGTTGCGGGCCGTCGGATTGGCGGCGTAGCCGAGTTTCTCGGCCACCGACCGCACCCGCTCGCGTGTCTCCTCTGTCATCCGCCCCTTGCCGTTGAGAGCGAGCGACGCTGTCGCGCGCGCTACTCCGGCCCGATCTGCGACGTGCTGCAGCGTGACCACCGCCGGAGCCGGCGTGACGGATGAGCGTGCCGAGTCCATCTAATGAGTTTATGCCGGGCGGCATCCAGAGCTGCTCGAGATGCACGTCGGGGAGCATCCGACGATGTCGCGCTTCTAACCGCGGGTGGCTTTTTTTATTTGGTGCTGAAAGCGGCGTCGAACGCCGCATCCGGTGCGTCGAAGGCAAAACGCTTAACAAAGGCCAGCGCCTCCGGCGCGCCAACGAGACGGTCCATGCCCGCGTCTTCCCACTCCACAGAGAGCGGAGCTTGGTAGTCGATAGCGTTCAGCATGCGGAACGCATCCTCCCACGGCACATCGCCGTGTCCGGTCGAAATGAAATCCCAACCGCGGCGCGGATCGGCCCAGGCCAGATGTGAGCCGAGACGCCCGTTTCGACCATTGCCGATGCGCTTCTTGGTGTCTTTGACGTGCACATTCAGGATGCGATCACGAAAGTCCCAGAGAAAACTCACCGGGTCGATGTCTTGCCAGACCATGTGGCTCGGATCCCAGTTCAGTCCGAACGCCTCTCGATGCCCGATCGCTTCGAGCGCGCGCACCGTGGTCCAATAGTCGTAAGCGATCTCGGACGGGTGAACTTCGTGCGCGAACCGAACGCCGACCTCGTCGAAAACGTCCAAGATCGGGTTCCAGCGGTTCGCGAAATCCTCGTAACCGGCATCGACCATCGCCTGTGATGCCGGCGGGAACATCGCCACGTACTTCCAGATCGATGAACCCGTGAACCCGGTGACCGTCTTCACGCCCAGTTTCGCCGCGAGCCGCGCCGTGTTCTTCATCTCTTCTGCGGCGCGCTGACGCACCCCCTCCGGGTCGCCGTCACCCCAGACCCGGTCACTGAGGATGTCACGGTGCCGCTGATCGATCGGATCGTCACACACGGCCTGCCCTTTGAGGTGGTTAGAGATTGCCCATACCCCGAGCCCGTTCTTGGCGAGCACCTCTTTCTTACCGTCGACGTATGCGTCGTCGTCCCAGCGCCAAGGGTCGAGGTGATCGCCCCAGCAGGCGATCTCGAGACCGTCATAGCCCCAACCACCGGCGAGTTCCGCGACCTTCTCGAACGGAAGGTCAGCCCACTGACCGGTAAATAGTGTGATCGGGCGAGTCATC
>JBDTAD010000380.1:0-15026 GCA_039924815.1 Lacisediminihabitans sp. | reverse complement strand
TCGTTCCAGCCCTGGGCATTCGCGGCCTTGACCTGTCCGATAGCGTCGGGCTCGACCGGGTTAATGGCGAGAGCCTTGCAACCAGCGTTCTTGGCCTTGACGATGTACGGCGTGTAGTCGGATGCTCCGTAGGGCACCGTGTCGTCGATATACGTCGCCTTCTTGCCCGTCACAGCGGTCCACTTGTCGATGGCCGCCTGGTAAGCGGGCCTGGTGCTGCCGGCGATCTCGAGCAGGATACAGATGTTGTTGAGGTGGAGCACCTCCGAACCATAGATCAGGGTCAGCGTCATGTCGTTGAACGGACCAACGTTTGCCGGAGAGATGTTCGGCGTGTTGAAGCAGCCGGGGTCGACGCCAATGCCGGGCATCGACAGGATCTTCTGCTGCCCGTAGTACTTCGCATTGATCTCACACTCGAGCAGGCTCGCGGAGCCGACCATCGCCACAGCGTCGTCGCTGCCGACGATCTCCCTGGCAGCGGCAGCAGCAGCAGCCGGGTCGCCCTTGTCATCGAGGCTCTTGTATTCGATCTTGTGGCCGTGGATGCCACCCTTCGCGTTGACCGCGTCGAAGACGGCTGCGGCGGCCTGGGACGCCTCCGGGAACGCGGCCGGGCCGCTCTTCGTGTTGACAGATCCGACAACGATGGGGCTCTTGTCTCCGGCCCCGGCCCCTCCGCCCTGACTGCAACCAGTCAGGACCATGGCAACAGAGGCCGCAATGGCCATCCCGCCCAATAGGAATTTCTTCATACGTTTCCCTGCCTCTCGGGTGCTCAGCAACTGCATCGTCGCGGAGCCGTACCATTCACGCAGAACGGACGAGTCGATGACTCGTAACCCTGAGGTTAGAAGTGAACCGGAGCGAGGTGTTGTCTCTCCAAGCACGGTCGTTGTCTCCCACGGCAGGCCGAAGCGCGGGGAAGGCGCCCCCCTCGCAGACGGCCCCTTTCCCGCGCTTTCCCGCTAGTACGAACCGCTCGCCCGCGCCACCAGCAAGGTGTCGGTGACCTGCTCAAACGCGACAACCTTGCCGTCTGCGAGCTGCCAGAAGTGGGCGAGACGCGCCTCGAACGACCTCCCGGTCGCCTTGTTCGTGCCGCTATAGGTGCCGACCCCGACGATGGTGTCGCCAGCATCCAGGATCTTCTCGATTGAGGCGGTGTAGCCGTCCCACTCCGCCGCCAGACGCTCGAAGACTCCCTTGCGCACGGCTTCCGGGCCGATGTAGGTACCCGCGCAGGGGAACCCGGCGGCCTCCGTCCAGCTCACGTCCGGGGCGAGCGGAGCGAGAATCCCTTCCAGGTCGCCCCGATCGGATGCCGCATAGTGGGCCGCGATGATGTCGTAGTTTGACACGTGAATCCTCTTTTCTGTGCTCAAAACTTCTGTACTCGAAACGTCTATGCTCGAACCGCTTCTGCGTCCCGGCCGATCAGACCGGCTGGACGTCGGGGTATGACACGGATCCGAGCGGGTAGATGTGCCCGCCGCCGCGCGAATGTTCGGAGAGCCCCTCGCTGTTGAGCCCGAGGAAAATCCCGTTGGTCTGCAACTGGTAGCTGAGATCGTGCAACCACACGCTCGCGACAGCGATCCGGAATTCGCGGAAGCAGAAGAGGTAGAGGCCGTCCTCGAACTTCCACACCGTAGAGAGGTCCATGTCACCGTGTCCACGCTGGACCCCCTCAATGCACTGCCAGGCATAGCGTCTGGACGAGACGTAGAAGTGCTCGTAGAGGTGCTGCGGGCTGTAGCGATACAGGTTGCGCTTGCCGATGAGGTCCCGCGACGGACCGGGCTCGTCACCACTGACTTTCCCGCCGTCGGTGACCGCGGACCAGAAAGTCTGGCCGACCTGCGGGGTGTCATCGACCGCCTCCGCGGCGATCACCGAGTGAGTGACGAGTGCGCGATGGGTTCTCGTGGAGTACACGATTGTGACGGCCTCCCGCTCGCGGCTGGTCAGCGCCAGGTTCACGAAAACGATGTCGTCCCTCGGTGCGACGGCGTCGTAGGGGTCCTTCGTACCCACAGCGACCCCGAGGCTGCCGTCGGCACTCCAGGTGGCCTGGCTGTCGTCGAAGTCGAGCGAGATACTCGTCCCGTCGTTCAGGGTCAGCTTCAGCGTGGTTCCCGCGAGGCTCACGTTCGGGGAGCGGTAGGTGTCGATGCCCATGGCGAACTCCTCATAGGAGTGCCACTCGTCCTCCACGTCCTCGGGTTGTGTTGTGCTGTCAGTCATCGGACTGTTCCTTTCCTCTGGTGCGGGCTGCGGCGCCCGCTGAAGTGCTGCGGTTCAGCGCAGCGAATACCCACCATCGATCAACAGGTCGGTGCCGTGGCAATACGCTGCGTCGTCCGAAAGAAGATAGAGCGTTCCGGCGGCGATCTCGTCGATGGTGGCGAACCGTCCGGGAACCGTCTGCGCGAGCCACTGCTCGTGGAGGCCGGTGTCCGCTTCCAGGAACGGAGTGGAGACGTAGCCGGGAGAGACGGTGTTCACCCGCACCCCGCGAGCGCCCCACTCGACCGCGAGCGTTCTAGCCATGGCCGTCACTCCGGCCTTGGCGATGTTGTAGTTCACCGTCCTCTGTGGAACGTTCACCACCCGGTTGCCCGACATCGACGCGATGGCGACCATGCTTCCCGATCCCGCGGCGAGCATGGGCCTCGCGAAAGCCTGGATGCTGAGGAACACGCCCCTGAGGTTCACCGCGAGGACCGCGTCGAAGTCGTCGGGGGTCATGTCCTCCGCCGCGGTGTCCGCCCCTCGTATTCCGGCGTTGGCGACAAAATGGTCGATTCTGCCATCCGCGAGCTGGAGTACGGACTCGGCGGCCGCGGCAATAGAACCCGCATCGCTCACGTCGCACTCGACGTGCTCTCCGATCCCACCCGCTTGAAGATCGAGGCCGAAGACGCGGGCGCCCTCCAGCTCGAGCGCTGCGGCGATGCCTCGTCCGATACCGGTCGTCGTCCCCGTCACCGCCGCGACACGACCGAGGAAACGATCCGAACTCATAGCGCAACTCCCTCAGAGGCACGGGGGTCGAGCACTGCCTTCAGCACGTTATCTTCGCGGCCGGCGACCACCGCGAACGCGCGCTCGACCTCGTCGAGCGGGAAGCGGTGGGTTACCAACTCGGAGAACGGGAACCCGCCGCGTTCGAGGAGGCTGATCGACGGCTCAAAGCCGCCGGCAGAGAGGAACGAGGGCAGCAAGTCGATCTCCCGGGTGAGGAGGTCTTCGTCCGCTCGGAAGGTGACCGGCGCGTCCGCGCCGCAGGCGCCGGCGAGCACGACGCGACCACCGCGGCGGACGAGGGTGACAGCTTGCTGCTGGGCGCTGGTGGCGCCCGCGATCTCGATGACGACATCCGCGAGGCCGCCGGAGTCGAGGAGTGCTTGCCTGGCATCCTGCTCACGGGCGTTGATCGTCAACTCCGCACCGAAGCGCCCGGCGAGTTCGAGCCGGTTCTGACGGGTTCCGATCATCGTCACAGACCCCGCACCGGCGGATTGGGCCGCGGCGACGGCAAGCAGACCCACTGGTCCCGGACCGATCACGACAACCCGCTCGCCCGGTGCAATGCGTGCTCGGCTCACGGCGCGGAATGCGACAGCGAGGGGCTCGACTAACACCGCAATTGCCCAGGGCAATGTCGGCGACAGACGATGCACGATGGCTTCGCGCGGGACGTAAAGATATTCGGCGTACCCTCCCCACAGACCGGGCTCGACGGTGCGCGGGATATTGACGCCGTATTCGCGCCCGCGCGCGAGTCCTAATCCCATGTCGTCGCCGTCACAGAGGTTGTACCGTCCCTCGCGGCAGCGATCGCAACTCTGACAGGGCAGAAGCATTTCGACGGCGACATGATCGCCGACAGCGAGCCCCCGCCTGTCTGCGGCAGCGGTTCCGATGGCCGCGACTTCGCCCACGAACTCGTGCCCGGGGACCAGGGGGAACGGATCGCCGATGTGGCCGTCGAGCAGGTGCAGATCCGTCGCGCAAATGCCGACGAGGGCGACTCTCAACAGGAGGTCGTCGGGTCCCGGCGTCGGAATAGCGATGTCGGTGTTCTCAATGACACCCACCGAAGGGAAGATGACCTGCCTCGCCCGTGAGGGCAGACTCTTGGACATTGTTCACACGCTCCACGGCTCGACTCCGCGCCGGATGACGGGGTACCTCCATGCTCGCGGCGGATGAGAGGCGGGACAAGGGCCTCACGAGCTTCGTTCGCTCCCTGTCAACCACCGTTCCTTGAGTGACAACTCGTGAATGCAAACCGTGGTGAATGCCAATGGGAATCCGCCGCAGAGGTCAACACGTCGTTCGCGTCACGGACCGCAACTCGCTGGGAGACTGCGCGTAGGTGGCCTTAAACACGCGACTGAAGTGCGCGGCATCGACGAAGCCCCATCGAGCGGCGATGCCCGCGACGGGACGCTCGAAGTAGAGGGGGTTCATGAGGTCGCGACGGCAGCGGTCGAGGCGCCTGGCCCGGATCCAGGACGACACCGTCGTGCCTTCCTCGCGGAACAGGCCGTGCAAGTGCCTGGTCGAGATGAAGTGCGCCGCCGCGATCTGGGCCGGTCCGAGGGTTGGGGAAGGTAGATTCGCGTCGATATACTCGCGGATGTTCAACATGAGTGCCTTGTGCCCGTTCCCACCCTGCTGGGCGAGATCAAGTTCGCTGGCGAACATGGTCGTGATGAGGTCGAGCGCGCTCCGCGCGAGTCTCGCCCCGGTGTTGCCGGAGAGTTGTTCGAGGTTGCCCGCTAGCTGCGCGAGGTAGGGCACGATCATCCCGGCCAGGCCGTGTTTGCCCGACATCCGCACGGCGGTCAGCTGGCCGACCATCTCGACCGGCAGCTCGATCAGGTGCTGCGGGAACATGACTACCATGGTGCGGAAGTCGTCGTCGAAGACGAGAGAGTACGGCCGGTGGGTGTCGTAGATCGCGAGGTCACCCGGCTGCAGAACGGCCTCGCGGTTGTCCTGGATGAGCAGCCCCGTTCCCGCGAGCTGCAGGCTTAGTTTGTAGTAGTGACGGTCACCCCTGGCGATCAGGTCCGGTGTGCGTTCGACGACATGCTGCGCGGCGCTCACCTCGGAGACATGGACCTCGTCCACGCTGCTGGAACGGATCCGACCCCAAAACGGGTCCGGCCGATCCGTGGTCACCTGAAGCGGCACGAAGGATTCCGAGACGGCTGTCCTGAATTCGCTGAAATTATTCGTCACAGAGGTCAGAACATGAGGGGACGTGTTCGCGGAGAATTGGTCACTCAACCTACACCTCCTCGTGTGGTACGCGATCATTCGTTCCGTCATCATATACGATCTGTTTGCTGAGGGCGAAAAGCCAGCCCCAGGCACGCCGCACTGTCTGCACAGACGTGTGCCCTTGGCGGGTCTGCTGTCGTTCTAGTTGACTTGTTGACGTGCCCCACGGTTTGGTTACCTAAAACAGGGTGAAGATTTGGCCTTCTTTGAGAGGCTTTATCCATGCCACGACCATTCCCAGCGGAGTTCCGTCTGCGCGCTGTCGCGCTCGTACGGGCTGGCAAACCCATCACCACTACCGCGAGACCGGCTACCGGGCCAAGCAGTGCTGCAGGCTCCTCGGAGTGAGCAGCCCTGGGTATTACAGATACAAAAACCGACCGATATCGCCCACGCAGATGCGGCGCCTCTGGCTCACTGGTGTGATCAACGAAGTCCATATCGCGTCCCGGCAAACCTACGGTTCTCGCCGGGTGCATGCGGAGCTGACGATCGGGATGAAACTTCATGTGAGCGAGCGTCTGGTGGCTGTTCTGATGAGCAAAGCAGGCATTCGCGGCCTTCCGGGGCCAGCGAAAGTGAAACGGCTGCACAGCATCGCCACCGCGGATGATCTGGTGCATCGCAAGTTCCACCGGCTCTCACCGAACGAATTGTGGATCACGGATATTACGGAACATCCCACGAGAGAAGGAAAGGTTTTCTGCTGCGCCGTGATGGATCCCTTCTCCCGGAAGATTGTCGGCTGGTCGATCGACAACGCGCAGGACTCAACCCTCGTCGTCAATGCCCTCGACATGGCGATCAAGAATCGGCAACCCGCTGCTGGCGGAATCGTCTATGCCGACCACGGAGTCCAATTCACGTCATGGGCTTTCACTAACAAGATTCGCTCATCCGGACTGATGCCCTCCTTCGGCACAATCGGTGACTGTTATGACAATGCCATTGACAAGAATCGTTTTGGTCGAGCATGCAGATCGAGCTTCTGAACCGGAAGAAATGGCGCACCCGGCTCGACTTAGCGAACGCAATCTTTGACTACATCGAGATCTTCTACAACCGGCAGAGGCGCCACTCACGGCTGAACTATCTCTCTCCAGTCGAGCACGAGTTACGGCTTCAACCAAACATCCATCCCCGCCTGATCTTCACACCACAACGGGTAACCAAACCGTGGGGCACGTCAAGGAGTCAACCAAACCGACAGCAGACCCACGGTTGCTCGTCTCATGCAGTTAGTGCGACTTCACACGTGAGTTGGTTCGGGGTTCAAGGGCAGACACTTCTCAATGGACCGCGTCCGGGCACCAGTCCTAGCGATCGCGTCTCGAGTGAATTCACCGGTGACCATATTCCGTCACAAGGTCGTCAAGCTGCTCGACGGTGAGCACGTCTGCGAAGCCCATGAATGGGATCTTGGCCACCGGCATCTGACGGAGGAACGCGCTCATTGACGCATCAGGAGTGTTTGGGCTGAGAAAGACGCGCGCCTGTCCCATTAGCGATAGCAACGCGTCACCCGCCGCAGGCGCAGCGAGCCATTCGGAGACCGTTGAGTAAGCCGTCAACGGCGGATAGATGGGCGGCGCAGTGATCGTGACAGTTGTGACCAGCGGAAGATCGCGCGAGGATGCTCCGACAGACACGACGAGTTCGCCGGCCTCCACCACCCAACTGTGGGTCAGGACGTCCCAATGGCTAAGGTCGCGTCGGGTGAGCTCAAATCGCACGCCTCGCGACTCGCGCGAAACTAGGGAAACTCGATCGAAGCCTTTCAGCTCCCGTGGAGCTCGGGAAATTGTTGAGGCCGCACGGCCGAGATAGAGCTGCGGTATCGAGACCCCATCTCTGTCCCCGGTGTTCGTCACGACGGCGGTCACGACTAGTACCGCGTCATCACTGCTGGTGTCGGTAGTGATCGGGGTTTCTTCGACTGTGAGGTCGGAGAACTCGAAAGTCGTGTAGGTGAGCCCGTGGCCGAATGGGTAGGAGACGGGCGCGGCGGATGCATCAAGGCCGCGGTAGCCGATAAAGATACCCTCGCCGTACCTCACGGTCTGGTTTTCGCCGGGAAAGTTAAGTTGTGCGGGAATCGCACTCAGCTGCTCCGGGATGGACTCAGCCAGTCGGCCAGAGGGTGCGGCATCGCCGAGCAGTAGGTCGATTGCGGCGCTGCCACCGGCCTGGCCTCCGAGCCACAGCTCTACAATTGCATCGACGAGCCCGTTCCAACTTGAGACGGTGACGATTGAGCCATTAGACAAAAGCACAACGGTGCGTTGCGCGACCACCACAACTTCGCGCAGCAGTACCAGCTGGCTTTCTGGCAAGTCCATCGTCTCGCGGTCGTAGCCCTCCGATTCGTCGGCGGCAGGGAGCCCAAGAAACAGAACCGCTGTCTTCCCGGTCGCGAGTTCGACTGCTTCTGCCCGCAGCTCGTCGTCGCTTCGTTGGCTCTCGGGGATGATCGCCTCGGCCAAGGTGTATCCGGCGGCGAAGGGAACGGCGATCCCGCGACCCCGAAGCGCACCGAGGGCGTTGTCGAGGTGGGTTGGGTTCACCTGCGACGACCCGGCGCCCTGGTATCGCGGGGTACGTGCCATCTCCCCGATTAACACGCTTGTTTCCGCGATGGTTTCCGCGTCGAGGGGCAAGACGTCATCGTTTTTGAGAAGCACGGCCGTTCGTGCGGCAACCTCACGTGCGAGGGCGTGGTGGGCAATCGGATCAACCGACGACGGCGCAGCGATCGCCGGCTGGGATTTGGCGGCGAGGGTAAGGAGCCGCGTTACAGCACGATCTAATGCGAGTACATCGAGGAGGCCATCACGAACTGCCCTGACGATGCGTGCGTCGTTGAGTCCTCCGGACGCGGGCATTTCCAAATCCAAGCCTGCCGCGAGACCGGCCACCCTATCGTCGACTGCACCCCAATCGGAGACCACGACGCCGTCAAACCCCCACTCGTCCCGCAGCACGTCTGTGAGTAGCCACCTGTTCTGCGAACTGTATGTCCCGTTGATGCGGTTGTACGAACACATTACGGTCCATGGCTGCGCTGAAGTGACGACCTTTTCAAACGCCGGTAAATAGATTTCCCGCAGGGTACGCTCGTCGATTTCTGCGGAGACGCGAAAGCGTTCCGTTTCTTGGTTGTTCGCGGCGAAGTGCTTGAGAGATGCGCCGACACCGCGAGACTGGATCCCGCTAACCATGGGGGACGCGAGTTCTCCCGCGAGGTAGGGATCTTCCGAGAAGTATTCGAAATTTCGACCGCACAGGGGCGTTCGCTTCATGTTGACGCCGGGGCCGAGAAGAACTGCCACACCATTGGCTCGCGCTTCGGCGCCAAGGGCCTCGCCAACCCGCCGGAGTAAATCACGGTCCCAGGTAGATCCGAGCCCTGCCGCGGAGGGAAAACAGGTAGCGGGGATGGACTCGTTGAGCACCAATTGGTCGCTGCTCGCTGCTTGCATACGAAGCCCGTGGGGACCGTCGGTCATGAGAATGGACGGAATCCCTAACCGGTCGATTTCCTCAGTACGCCAGAAGTCGGCTCCGGAGCATAAGGCAGCCTTCTCCTCCAGGGTCAGCTGGGAAACAATGTCTGGGATGGTCTCGGCGGTGAACATTTAGTGTGCTTTCTGGGAGGGGAGTGAACGGTGCTCTTCGGTCACGGTGAACGTGTGGTTACCACGGGCGCCGATTGAAGGAGCCCACCCGATCGAACTTGGGTCGAATTGAGCCGAAAGCTCACCGAGGTGTGGCCGGATCCGACCCGCTCGAGGGAGTCGGTGCTTCGACGGGTACCTATGGACGACACGGAGATGAGCTGCGCATCGGCCGGGAGAATGACTGAGGCGGTGGTATTGGCGGGGACCAGCACGCTAAGCGATACCTGGTGGGGATCACTTGCCTCTCGGTCCCATCGCACCTCGAGCAGCCCGTAAGGGGTGTCTTGCTTCGCTTCCACCCAGTCGAGCGGAGCACCGAAATCCGGCTCGATCGCAATCGTTTTGTATCCCGGCGAAGTCGACTGAATTCCCGCGAGTCGGGCATAAAGCCACTCGTCGACGCAACCAAACGCGTAGTGGTTGAACGAGACCGGCATGACTTCACCGTTTGGCTTGATGCCTTCCCATGCCTCCCAGATCGTCGTCGCGCCACGATCAACTTCGTACAGCCACGAGGGTGAAGAATCTTGCCACAGCAGAGTGCGAGCGAGTTCGCGTTCACCGTTGGTCCAGAGCACATCGAGCAAGTGCGGCACCGAGAGGAACCCGGTGTCGAGGTGGTCATGAGCCTCGTTGATCAACTCGACCAACCGCGCGAGCGACGCCGCCACCTTATCCTGTGGGACAAACCCCAGGGCGAGCGCCAGAACGTAGGTGCCTTGCGCGTCGAAGGAGAACCGACCGTGCGAATCGATGTACTCATCAGCGAAGGCCTCGCGAACTAGACGAGCGCGGTCGAGGTACCAATCGCCATCCGACTCATGCCCGAGGGCATGAGCGGCTTTGCCGAGCACCTCTAGCGACCAGCCATGAAACATGGCAGCGATCGGTTCGCCTGACCGAACCGCAACCGACAACATGTGCTCCAGCGACGGATTCTCTGCGACCACACTGGGCGCTAGCCAGTCACCAAAGTTCGGCTCGCTGTTCCAAAGCAGGCTCTGTCGCTCGAGTTGTTCGGCAGTGAGATCGACGTCTCGCAGCCGTGGGGGAAGCTCCGCCTCAGCCACCCGAATCTGGCGATCCACCCAGGCTTTCATGGCCGAGTAGTTGTCTTCGAGGACTCGCAGGTCGCCGTACCTCTCATACAGAACCCACGGCACAAGAACCATCGCGTCTCCCCACCCAGCCGCAGCGCGGATCGAGAGTAGCGGGTCATCTTTGAGCGTCTCTGAGAGAGAACCCATGAACGGCGAGGCAGGGACAATGACCGACACAGTTCCATCGGGATCTTGGTCGGCGCGCACGTTATTGAGCCATCGAGCAAGGAAGGGGGTTACCATCCTGTTCCTGGTGGCAGCGGGAGCAAATACCTGCAAGTCTCCCGTCCAGCCCATACGTTCTCTTTGAGGACAGTCGGTCGGTATCGACAGAAAGTTGCCCCGTTGACTCCACACTGCGTTTTGATGAAGCTGCGTGATCCGCGGGTCGGAGCAACTGAACTCGCCCGTCGTTTCGAGGTCAGAACCTATGACCACTCCCTGGAAATTGTCGGGCAGAAGTTCGCCGGGGAACCCCGTGACTCGGACGAAGCGAAAGCCGTGAAATGTGAACAGCGGCTGCCATACCTCGGGATGATCCGCACCAGCAGTGACGTAAAAGTCGGTCTGGTCCTTGTTTAGTCCTACGGTGTTGTTGAAAAAATTGCCGTCTCGGTCAAGAACTTCGCTGTGTTCGAGTTTTACTTGTGTGCCAGCTGGACCCTGCACTGTCATGCGTACTACTCCGGCGATGACCTGACCGAAATCAAGAACGGTGTCGCCTGCGGGCGTGACGATAATGTCGCGCACTGCGATGTTCTCGACGCGTCGAACAGGCTCACCGATAAACGGGAACAACGCCACCGGCGCGTCGACGGCGTGCGCTGGAGTCCAGTCGGAGTCATCGAATCCCGAAGTACTCCACCCCGCAAACGCGCGCCGAGCGTCGTAACTCTCTCCAATGAAGATGTCGGAATAACGGATGCCACCATCGGCACACGAGACCACCGATTCATCCGACACTATTACCTGCCGGCCGCCGTCTTCGAAGTCGACGACCAACTGCCACCCCGCTTGTAACCGATTCCCATATTGGGCGCTGGTGCCCGTGAAATCGATACGTCCGGCGTACCACCCATCTCCGAGAATGGCGCCCAGGACATTCTGTCCAGACGACAGCAAAGAACTCACGTCGTAAGTCTGAAACGCGAGAATCTTGTTGTAACTGTCATATCCGGGTGCAAGGACTTGGTCGCCCACGGGCGCACCGTTCACTTCCGCGGTATAGACGCCGCGGGCCGTCGAATAGAGGCGCGCCCGCACCGGTTTCCCCGCCAAGTGAAACTTCTGACGGAGATATTGTGCCGGATGCAAGCGATCCTCGGGCGCACTCGGTGGCGGCGCTATCCAGTCTCCGTCCTTCCTTCGAAGGCCATCCGGAGTGACCGCAGGTTGGTCTGGCTCGACGAAATCCGCGATCCAATCTGAACGGTCGAGGAGAGCCGTCTCAAAATCGCTGTGTGCCCAGTCCGTCCATCCACTCTGCGTGGATGCGCGGACCCGCCAACGGTACTGGGTCGCAGAACTGAGGTCGTTGCCGCCGAAAGGCACGAGTACGGAATCAGCACTGGCTACGACACCAGACCCCCACAGAAGCGTTTCCTCGGCCTCTCGCCTCACTTCAATCTCGTAGGCCTCCTGCACGATATCGGCGCCCGAAGCGTCGATTATCCAGCTGAATCGGGGCCGAGGCGTCGACAGGCCCAGCGGCCGCAGAAGATGCTCGACTCGCAGGTCGCGAAGGGCGGTCATGGGGTTCCTTTCGGGACGGGACTTTCCTGGATCAATGGTTGGTTAGCGCGAGTCGCGCTTCTCGCCGTTGCCGTTGAAGCCGCGGATCCGGCACCGGCGCGGCCGCAACAAGTCGTTGTGTGTATGGGTGTACTGGATGGTCACAGACGTCCACGCTTGGGCCCTCTTCCACGATGCGACCCTGTTCCAGAACGATTGTGCGGTCAGCAAACTGCTTCACCACTGCGAGGTCGTGGGTAATGAAGAGGAACGCGCAGCCCAGGTCGCTCTGGAGGTCTGCGAGTAATTCGAGAGCTGCAGCCTGGGTCGTCACATCGAGGGCACTCGTGGGTTCGTCGCAGACGATCAGTTTCGGTTCGCGTGCGACCGCACGAGCAATTGCGATGCGCTGACGTTGGCCTCCGCTAAATTGGCCCGGGTACCTGCTGACGGTATCTTCCGGCAAGCCGACCTGACGCAGCAGCTGTGCGATTCGTGCGTGCACTTCAGCCCTGGGCAGGTCACCGGCAACGACGAGCGGCTCTGCCAATGCACGTCCGATGGTGAGCGCAGGGTTGAGCGAACCATAAGGGTTCTGAAATACAGCCTGAATATCAGCAGCCAAGGCACGACGAGCGCGACCTCGCAGACGTGTGATTTCCGTGCCATCGAAAATAATCTTGCCCTCGGCGATGGGCGTGAGACCCAGCAGAGCCTTCCCAATGGTCGTCTTGCCAGACCCAGACTCCCCCACCAACGCCAGCGTTTCGCCACGGGCCAGGTTAAAGGACACATCCTCGATCACTCGGACGGGTTTACGACGGCGACGACTCGATGCGTACTCAACTGCGAGACTTTCTACCGAAAGCAGGGCCACGTTAGACATCCACATTCCTCGCAATGTTAGGCGTGCTCGCGATGAGCTCAATGGTGTACGGGTCTTTCGGTTCGTAGAAGATCGTCTCGATCGGCCCTTGTTCAACGATCCGGCCATGGCGCATCACAATCGCCCGATCACAAATGTCCGCAACGACTCCAAGGTCGTGCGTAACGAGAATGATCGCCATGCCGCGATCGTCGCGAAGCGAACGCAGGAGGTCGAGGATGCCGGCCTGGACCGTCACATCGAGAGCCGTCGTCGGCTCGTCAGCTATAAGCAGGCGCGGAGATCCTGCAAGCGCTATCGCGATAACGACGCGCTGAATCATGCCACCCGAGAGTTCGTGTGGATACCGGCGCATCACATCTTGCGGGTTCGGGAGCTTCACGCTTGCGAGAAGCTCTAGTGATTTAACACGAATCGCTGCTCTGGACGTCCCCACATTTCCGATTGTGCGCACCACTTCGCCGAGCTGCGACCCAATCGTAAAATGGGGGTCAAGTGCCACCATAGGCTCCTGCGAAACGTAGCCAATCTCCCGACCACGCACTCGACGGAGTTCCCTCTCTGCAGCGGGGCTGATCTGTTGGGAGCCGAGCCATGCCTCTCCTCCCAACACACCACCGTTTTCGGGCAATAGCCCAAGCAGAGCCAACGCGGTTACAGTCTTTCCGCTGCCGGACTCCCCGACGAGTCCAAATATTTCACCTTCCTGAACAGTGAAGCTGATGGAATCGACGACCGCTTGCGCGCCTGCGGTGGTCGCGAAGCCAACGGAGTAGTCAGTGACCGTGAGGAGTGCCGGCAGCCCGCCGTGCTGACGCTCAGCCGCGCCGACGCTCTTGGGCACGCGGAGCGGTACGGGACGCGCCGCGCCGACGCTACGCCGTCGATCGGCCTCGAAATCGCGCAGACCATCTCCAAGCAGACCAAACGCAACAGACATTACGCCGATGATGCCGCCCGAGATAAGCAGAAAGAACGGATCCTGTTGGATAACTTGTGCCGACTCACCCACCATTCCGCCCCAGCTCGGGTTCGGTGCCGGGGTGCCGAGCCCAAGGAAACCAAGGCCGGTCTGCACGGCGAGGGCGATGCCCGCGAACAACGACATCTGGACCAGTAGCTGGCCCATGAGCGCAGGCAAAATGTGGCGAGTCATGATGCGGAGCGGCGTGAGACCAGACACCCGCGCAGCGTCGACGAATAGCTCTTCTCGCAGCGCAAAACACAGGCTTCGGATGACTCGGGCAAGCCCCGCTGCGGCAAAGAGACCGAGAACAACCATCGCTGCGAATATGTTCTGGTTGAAGATCGCCAGTACCGCGAGGATCAAGATGATGCTCGGAATCGAGAGCATGATGTCCAAGAGCGCCCCGATCACACGATCAGTTACGCCTCCAAGATATCCGGCCAGAATCCCGAGGGTCATGCCCACGAACGCAAAGACCACGACTGCCACAACGACCCCACTGAGCGTCGGCTGGCCACCCCAGAGTAGGCGTGAAAGGATGTCTCGACCGAGCCCGTCGGTCCCGAGCGGGTGTGCCGCCGAAGACCCTTCGAGCGCATGGAGCAGACTTTGCTTAAGCGGACTATACGAAGTCAGTAGCGGCGCGGCGTACACGGCAACGGTGACCAGCAGGATGACGAGCAGTGCCATGGTGGGAAGCACCCGCTGGCGAAGTATTCCCAGTGAGAACACCCGCGGTTTCACGATTGTGACCGTGGGATCGATGAGAGAGGTCACTGGGCACGCACCTTCGGATTGAGTAGCCCGTACAAGATGTCGACGAGCAAGTTCACGACGATGACGATGACGGTAAATGTCAGCCCGATGCCTTGTACCACAGGGATATCGTGCTGATTCGTCGCCGTGACGAGCGCATAACCTAGGCCGGGCAGCACAAACACGCTCTCGACGAAGATGGTGCCGGGTATGAAACTTATTAGTGTGAGCCCGATGGTCGTGGCGACGGCCAAACCAGAGTTTCTCAACGCGTGACGCCACACAATTGAGCGCTGTGATACCCCCGACGCACGCAGCGTTCGGATGTAGTCGAGGCCCAAGGTTGAGAGCATCGAGTCACGCGTAACCTTCGCGATCAAGGCAACGCCACCAATGGTGAGCGCCACGACAGGAAGGACAAGACTCGAAAGCCACAGTTGGGGCGAGTCTGCAAACGTCACGTAACCAGTTGCAGGGAACAAGGGCAGCGCAATCGCGAAAACCGCGATCAGCGCCAATGCAACCCAGAAGCCGGGGAATGCGATCCCGAGCAGGGAAAGGATGTCGACAACACGCCGAGAAATTTTCCCACGCGTGGCGCTATAAACACC
>JBDTAD010000379.1:0-3384 GCA_039924815.1 Lacisediminihabitans sp. | reverse complement strand
GCGCTCACCAACACGACCAAGACGATCGGAGGCTCGTTCGCCTCCTCCGTGTTCGCCATCGTCCTCACGATCGGCGCGGTACACATCGCGGGCTCGACGGCGGGAAGCCTGTTCGGCTACTACCTGGTGTGGGGCATCTGCGGAGGCGGCGCACTGCTCGCCGCGATCCTGCTGTTCTTCGTACCCAAGCTGGCGTTCGCGGATGCTTCGGATGCCGACGCGATGCCCGTCGCGCCAGAAACCGGCTCGCTGCGCCACTAAGCGCTGGGGCACGGAACCAGTTTCTGGCGCGGGGAGTGCTTTCTAGACCGTTAGAGCTTCGGCGAGAGCGGCCCACGAATCAGCTTGTGCGGTGCGGCCTGAGCCACCGGCTTGATCGTCACGAGGTCGAGGTTCACGTGACTGGGCAGTTCGATAGCGTGCACGATCGCCTCCGCGATGTCCTCCGCCGAAAGTGGTTCCGGCACGTTCGCGTAGATCGCATCCGCTTTGGCACGGTCGCCTCCCAGGCGCACGAGCGAAAACTCGTCGGTCTTCACCATCCCGGGAGCAACTTCCAGCACCCGGATCGGTTCACCCGCGAGCTCCAGGCGCAGGACTGCGACGAGCGCGTGGGCGGCGAACTTTGCGGCGTTGTATCCGCCTCCGCCCTCGTAGGCAATGTGGGCTGCAATTGAGGTGACGGTGAGGATGTCCGCGTGCCTTCCGCCCACTGCAGCGGCCCGCAGCAGCGACAGCAGCGCACTCGTGACGCGCTTCACAGCGACGACGTTGACGTCAAACATCTTGGACCAGTCCTCGGCGAGACTGTCCTCAACGCTGGCGACGCCTAACGCCCCACCCGCGTTGTTGACGAGAGCGTGCAGAGGCCCGAGAGTTCCGAGGTACTCGCGCAGCGCGTCGACTTGCTTCTGGTCGGTGAGGTCGGCAGTGAAGACATCCGCGCCGGTCTCGGCGGCGAGCGCCTCGAGTCGTTCGGTGCGCCGGGCGACGCCCACCACATCCCAGCCATGCTCGCGGAACAGCCGCACCGTGGCAGCCCCGATTCCGGAACTCGCCCCTGTCACCACCACTCGTCTCGCACTCACGAGCACTCCCTTCTGCTGTCTAAACCGTACCGCCCCTGCCCCAGTGCGCCGAGAGCGCTTGACTGCTGCTGCCATTACGCTGTGTTGCAAGCGAATTACTCGCAAGGCGTCGGAGTTCCTAAGCTCGTTTAACCCCTCGCGCGCACCCGCCGACTACACATACTCGTTCCACCATGAGGAGAATCACCATGAGCGACTGGAAATTCGAAACCAAACAGATCCACTCCGGTGCCCAGCCAGACCCGACCACGAACGCTCGTGCGACACCGATCTACCAGACCACCGCATACGTGTTCAACAACGCCGAGCACGCCAAGAACCTCTTTGCCCTTGCAGAGTTCGGCAACATCTACACCCGAATCCAGAACCCCACCCAGGATGTCGTCGAGCAGCGCGTCGCGGCTCTCGAGGGCGGCACAGCAGCATTACTGCTCGCCTCCGGAATGTCAGCGACGACGCTGGCCGTGCTTAATATCGCCAATGCGGGTGACCACGTGGTCTCGTCGTCATCGGTGTACGGCGGCACCTACAACCTGTTCAAGTACACCCTCCAGAAGCTCGGCATCGAGACAACCTTCGTCGAGAATCAGGATGACGCAGAGGAGTGGCGTCGTGCCGTACGCCCCAACACCAAACTTTTCTTTGCCGAGACCATTGGCAACCCCAAGATCAACGTTCTCGACATTGAGCTCGTCGCCAGTGTTGCTCACGACAACGGTATTCCGCTCATCGTGGACAACACGATCGCAACCCCGTACCTGATCCGTCCCTTCGAACACGGCGCGGACATCATTGTGCACTCCGCCACGAAATTCCTCGGCGGACACGGCACGGTCATGGGCGGAATCATCGTAGACGGTGGCAAGTTCGAATGGTCGAAGAACGTCGAGAAGTTCCCCGGTCTCACCGAGCCTGACCCGTCGTATCACGGCGCGAGCTACACCACGGTGCTGGGTGATGGCATCGCCTTCATCATCAAGGCTCGCGTGCAGCTGTTGCGCGACCTTGGTGCAGCAATCGCTCCGGCGAGCGCCTGGCAGCTCATCCAGGGCATCGAAACACTCAGCCTGCGCGTGGAACGTCACGTGCAGAACGCACAGCTGATTGCCGAGTGGCTCGACGCGCGTGACGACATCGACACCGTCTACTACGCAGGTCTCCCCTCAAGCCCCTGGTATGGAGCGGCCAACAAGTACGCCCCCAAGGGCGTCGGCGCCGTGTTGTCCTTCGACCTCAAGGGCGGCGTGAATGCCGGCCGAGCACTGGTCGATAACGTGAGCCTGTTCAGCCATGTCGCGAACATCGGCGACGTTCGCAGCCTCATCATCCATCCGGCCTCGACCACACACTCGCAGCTCACGCCCGAACAGCAGCTCACGGCGGGTGTCACGCCTGGTCTAGTTCGGCTCTCGGTCGGACTCGAGAACATCGATGACATCAAGGCTGACCTCGAACAGGGGCTGGCGGCAGCTCGCGCAGTGGCAGCACAGTAGCAGTAGAGCAGGAACGTTCGCCGCGCTCGCGTGCCCCAGGCAGGTGATCGCGGCGAAGTGCCGCGCGCGGCAAGTTCGACCGCTGTGGCTCGCGTGAGTGCGAACCACCGTGTAACAAACGCCGCGGCACTCGCACGGTCGGCGATACTGAATTAGACATGGACTGGCAAACACCCGAGGACACCGTTCCTTCGAGCTTCATCACTGAAGCGAACGTGAGAGCCCTCGCGGGTAAGCCACCGGCAACCGGGGCGTGGCGCGAGGGCGATGACCCGGGCGCGCGCGCTTTCGTCTCGGTCGGCGCCCTCGCACTCGAGCGCGGTGGAAGTCTGGGATCCGCACGCATCGCGTATGAGACTTGGGGCGAACTCAATGCCGACGCCAGCAACGCCGTGCTTGTGCTGCACGCGCTCACCGGCGACAGCCATCTGATCGGCCCACCCGGCCACGGACATCCGACCGCAGGCTGGTGGAACGGGATCATCGGGCCAGGTAAGTACATCGATACCGACACGTGGTTCGTTGTGTGCCCCAATATGCTCGGCGGCTGCCAGGGAAGCACTGGCCCGGCGTCGCTCGCACCGGATGGCCGCGAATGGGGCGCACGCTTTCCGTACCTCACGATCCGTGACCAGGTCGCGGCTCAGGTTGCCTTCTCCGACGCCATCGGCGTCGCGCGCTGGGCAGCGGTGATTGGTGGCTCGATGGGCGGAATGCACGCGCTCGAATGGGCCATCGGTTACCCGGACCGCCTCGAACGAGTCGCGGTGCTTGCCGCCCCCACGATCAACAGCGCAGACCAG
>JBDTAD010000378.1:0-1835 GCA_039924815.1 Lacisediminihabitans sp. | reverse complement strand
AGGTGCTGGATGGTGACGTGCACGCCGAGCGCGCTGTACCCGGGATTATTGGTCTCCGTTACAACACCGGCGGCGATGGCGTGCACGGCAGTGCCGTAACCCGCGTCAAAGTCGACACCCTCGTGATAGCTGGAGCATCCGGCACACGGTGAAATACGGGGACCAAAGCCATCTGAGATGGGGCTAGACGCGCTCACAGGCCACTGCAGAGCGGGCGGGTCGATAACCGTGTACCCGTCTCTCCCTGCCGCAGCATGATCGACCTGGGCCGAGACGGTTAATGTCTGCACCACCGGCGGTGCTGGCGTTTCTGTCGCTTGTGCGTAGGCGGGGATGCCGTACCCAGCTCCCAGAAGCAGGCCGAAGAGTGAGGAAACGATGGCGGTATTGCGTCGCAGCACACGCAGGGCGCGCACGTGACGCAGGGCGCGCAAGGACCGACCGCTCAGCGGGGGCAGGGTCTCCGCAGCGCGCAGGGGAAGAGCTGATTCAGAAGAGGGCAAGTGTCGGATTCTCCGGTGACTGTGACGCACATCCCGGCGCACAAACACAGGCGCAAACACGTCATCGAGCGGGAAGCGGCACCCCGACTGTGGCGGAGCACTGAGGACGATCAATATCCCGGCTGGCGGATCGAGCACACCAGGGAAAAGATTCTCGCCTTGTTTCTCTCCTCCTAGCCAACCCTATAAATCTCCGTATTTCCTGAGCGAGCTAGCGCGAACCCTCATCCGGCATAACGACGGCATCCCGTGGTTGTCAGCCCAGCAGGTCACGAAGCTTCGTGACGGTATTCCAGTTGCGGGCGGTGAGCGGGGTCTCGAACTGCTTCCAAAAGGATCTTGGAACCTTAGTCTGCAGGCTGCCATTCGGCATCCACTGGTAAATCGCGCCGTCGCCGAGCCGCAGGATCTCGGGAAGCAGAGCGACAGCATCCGGTTCCTCGATCGTGACCGCCGACAGCGCGCTCGGCACCGAGAGGAAGGTGACGAAGAGCTTCGAACCGTCGGTCGCGACGCTCGTGAGCGGGTTCGCCTCGGCGATTGAGGCGAACTGATCACGACCGAAAATAAGAACACTTGAGCGAACTCCGGTCGCAGCGAGCACGGCACGCTCAATGACGGATGCGGTGTCAGACGACAGCGGAGCATCAGCCTCGAACACGACGTTGCCACTTCTCAGCGCTGTCTTCACGTCGGTGAATCCCAACTCAGCAAACACGCTCGCCAGGTCGGCCATCGATACGGACTTCGCCGTTCCAACGTTGATTCCGCGCAGGAGCGCAACATGCTTCATGGCTCGAGGCTATCCGTTCCTGTCAATCTCACGAGGTCGGGAATACTCGCAAAGTCCATGCGCTTGCATGGGGTATGACAAATCTCATAGACACTAATCCCGACTACCAGGTCGGCACCTGGACCCTCGACGAAGCACACTCCGAAGTCTCCTTCAGCGTGAAGCACATGAAGATCAGCAAGGTACGCGGCAAGTTCGAGAAATTCGAAACCACAATTGTGACTGCAGAAGACCCCAAGGACTCGACCATCGAGGCCATCATCGACGTCGCTTCCGTCAACACCGGCCAGGAAGCCCGCGACAACCACCTGCGCACCAGCGACTTCTTCCTCGTGGAGGAGCACCCGCAGCTCATCTTCCGTTCCAGCTCTATCGACGTGGACGGCGACGACTTCACCGTCGACGGCAACCTCACCCTGCGCGGCGTCACCCAGCCGGTGACCCTGAAGGGCGAGTTCGGGGGCACTGTGGTCGACGGCTACGGCCGGGTCAAGGCAGGAGCTACCGCATCCACCAAGATTAACCGCCACGACTTCGGT
>JBDTAD010000377.1:0-2550 GCA_039924815.1 Lacisediminihabitans sp. | reverse complement strand
CTACGGATGCGGATTCGGATGTCTACGATGGGCCTATGAAACGCATCAGCTTTGACGGTCGCCCCTTTGTGACCGGCGGTGCCGTCGCCGACGCCTTGGCGGAATACGCCGTCGCCGTCGCTCGGATGAACTCCGGCGCGACGGTCGACATCCCCGTATTAGAAGAGAACGGACTCGTCGTTCAACACACCTTTGTGCTCAACGGATCGAACGCCATCGAGATTCTCGACGTCGATGGCATCGTGCCGGATGGCGACGAAGAGACGCGCTTTCCGATTCCAGAATTCACGCCCATCGGCGGTAAAGCCGTTGCAGTGTCTGCGGACGATGTAGACAGCATCAGCGTTCCGATCGCAGAGACCGAAGCGTCCTGAGGAACAGCCTCCTGAGCGCGCAGGGGTTACGAGCGCGTTCGGCGGTAACGGGGAGTGGCTATTTTGTGTCCCCATCGAAAGTGCATCATGCGCTTTATCCACGGCCCAAGAGCCTCAGTGATTTTTGAGTAGCAGCGCGACGTCAGCTTGCGGGTGGGCAGACAACCGACACCCCAGCGGAGTATACAACTGCTCGCCAGCTAGCTAGCGCACGACCGAGGAAAAAGCCAGCCCTTGATGAAAGTTCTGACGCTCACTAGACATGGGGTATCGAAATTAATGCAGTCCCGAAGTAGTGCAGTTCCGATTCCGCAGCGGGATCGGAACGAGAGCACTCACTGACGGAGGGTGGATAGCCCTACTCGGCAGGCCATAACCGTGGCCGACGCTTTCGAGGAGAACGAGAATGACCAGGTTTTTTGGTAGTGCCGGGCCCGCAGTCACGGTCGCTGATCGCGGTATCTCGGAAACCCGTATTGCCCCGTACATCGAAGTACAGGCGATATCTAACTCCCAGTGGCGCGTGTGCGACACTCGTTGGCCCGAGCACGACGCCCGTTGCGTGCTCGGGTTTATCGAGAAACGAGCCGACGTGTTTGAAGCGCTGCAGATCCGTGCAGGGCTGGTGCGCCGCGCTTTCGGCACGCTAGCGGAAGCGCAGCGCTATTTTTCGAACTGATCGTGAGGCCCCTTCTTGCAGGAGGGGTCCACAGCGCGATCTCGCCACGACTTCAGCGCTCGGCCAGCACCTTGACGATGCGCTGCAGACTCACGGACTCCGCGGTGCCGAGATGCTGAGCGAACAGGCTGATACGAAGTTCTTCGAGCAGCCAGCGGGCACGACGGATGTGTACGGGCGCGTTCGCCGGCAACGGTAGTTCACCGCCGGCTGCTCGGTAGCGCTCAGTGGCGGACTGCACCTCGGTCATCCAGACTCTGTCGCGGCCGAGGTTCTCGCCTAGCTTGCTCACGCGATGGCTGATTCCCCGCAGGTACGTGGGCAGGCGGCGTCGTTCGGCGACACCGGTCGCTGAGACGAAACCGGGATAGATGAGGTTAGTCAGCTGCTCGCGCATGTCGGCTAATGGGCTCAACAGTGCGATGTTCGACGCGGAGGAAATAGCCTTCTCGGCGGTGCGGGCGGCCCCGAGCGTCTCGGCGAGGAGCGAGACCGTGGCGAAAAGGGAGTCGACGATCGTCGACGACACTGTGTCGCGCATCCGCTCGAATTCCTCGCGGGTCCAGACTTCGTGAGTTCCGAGCACCTCGTCAACGCAGGCGGCGAGGCAATCCGCGAACAGCTCTGTCGTCGAACGGTAGGGGCTCTGTGTGAGCGCGAGTTTTTCCTGACTGGTGAGGTGCGATTGCACGTAGCCGGTGGGGGAAGGGACTCCCAGCAGAAGCAGCCTGCGCACGCCCGTCCTCATCGCCCGCGACTGGTCCTGCGGGGTAGTCATCAGCCGAATCGCAACGCTCGCACCCTCGTCAACGAGAGCGGGGTAGGCGCGGATGGTGTTGCCGCCCTGCTTCGTATCGAGCGTCTTTGGCAGCTCGTCAAAGTCCCAGCTGGCGAGCCCCGCACGTTCGAGGTCGCTGTGCACGGCGACGGATGCCCGAGCCACACTTTCGCGCACGCTCGCCTTGAGCTGGTTCTGCAGCTGAGCCAGTTGCTTGCCGCTCGCGAGGTGCCTGCCCCGCTCGTCGACGACCTCGAAGGTCACTTTGAGGTGTGCGGGCACCCGTTCCAAGTCGAAGTCATCGGATGTGACCGGCACGTAGGTCTTGGCCTTGATGAGTTCGGCCAGCAGCGTGGTGAGCGCGCCGGTGGACTCAGCTGGGAGCTCCGCGGTGAGCTTGCGCGCCCAGTCCGCAGCGGGGACGACGTTGCGTCGAATCGCCTTCGGCAGCGACTTGATGAGGGCGGTGACGAGTTCCTCGCGCAATCCTGACACTTGCCAGTCGAAGCCCTCGGGACTTAGCCGGGCGAGAAGCGCAAGGGGCACCGTCACGGTGACGCCGTCATCTGCGGCCCCCGGTTCGAAGTGATAGCTGAGCGTGAGGTGCTGGTCGCCCTGCTGCCACGTGGTGGGGTAGGAGGTCTCGTCGACTGGATCCGCGTCTGGCTCATCCTCGACCAGGTTTTCGCGGGTCATGGTGAGCAGGTTCGGAGTATCGA
>JBDTAD010000376.1:0-4635 GCA_039924815.1 Lacisediminihabitans sp. | reverse complement strand
CCGCGCCACGAAGGCTGACGCAGCCTGCCCGTGGAGGTCCACTCCGCGAACTCGACCTCACCGACGAGGTCGCCGCGCACCCAGTGAGCGTCCGACGCGTCCACGCGCGGGATGTCGGTGAAGGGATTCTCGCTCGCGTGCAGCTTCGTGAGGCGTGCCGCAATATCGTCCAACTCTCTATCCTTGAACCCCGTGCCGACTCTGCCGATGTAGTCAAGACCGTCGGCGCCGGGGATCCCGACCAGCAACGAGCCCACCCCGCTGGCTCTGCGCCCCTTGCCCTCGCGCCATCCGCCGACGATCACTTCCTGTGTGCGATGGTGCTTGACTTTGATCCACGCTCTCGAGCGTCGACCCGCCAAGTACCGACTGTCTCGCTTTTTAGCCATGACGCCCTCCAGCTGCAGTTCACGGCTTCTGCGGACAGCCCCGTCAAAGTCGCCGTCAAACGCGGGAGGTACCTGCACAGGACCTCTCGAACGAACCAGCGCGATCAGCTCTCGACGCCGTTCGTCATAGCTCTTGTCCGTGACTGCTGTGCCCTCACGTTCCAGCAGATCGAACACGAGATACTGCACCGGAGCCTTGCGTGCGGCACGTTCAACGTCCGCAGGCTTGGTCACGCCCATCCGGGTTTGCAGCAGCCCGAAATCGGGCCGCGACGACTCACCCAACGCCACTATTTCGCCATCGAGAACGCTGGAGCCTGCCCCGGCACTTTCACGCAGCTGCCGTGCGACCTCCGGATAGCTGACGGTGACGTCATTGCCGTTTCGAGTGAGGAGTCGGATGTCATCGTGGTCCTCGCCGAGAGCGGCAAGCACCCTGATCCCGTCCCACTTCATCTCAAAGGCCCACTCGTCCTCTTCGGAGAGGTCGTCCGCACTGCCCAGGGTCGCCAGCATGGGCGACGGTACTGCTCGAGGACGCCGCGTTGCAGAATTACCCCTGGTGGTGCGTCTCTTCGGCGCGGTCGCGGCTCCCGACGGGGAGTCTTTCATGAGATGAATGAGCCAGTTGTGTGCCGCCCTTCCTTCTCCGCCGGTGTGGATGAGCGCGATCTTCTTCGGACCACCCAGCCCACCGCCCTTGGTGCCATTGAGGGTGACAATCACCTCTTCGCCGTCGCGCCATTTCTCCAGCTCGTAACTGCCGGAGTCCCAGATAGCCACCTCGCCCGCTCCATACTCCCCCTGCGGAATGCGCCCCTCGAAACTCCCGTATTCCAGCGGATGATCCTCAGTCTGCACGGCCAGATGATTCTTCTTGACGTCGGTCGGAACGCCTTTGGGCAGTGCCCAAGACACGAGAACTCCGTCGCGTTCGAGGCGAAAATCGTAATGCAATTGTCTCGCGTGATGCTCCTGAATGACGAAGCTTCGGCCTTCGGCCTCAGACGCCGCGCTGGTGGTCGCTTTCTGTGCCGGAACCGGCTCCGGCGTCTTGGTCGCGTCGCGCTTTGCTCGATACCGGGTGAGCCGATCCGGTGCAGGGTCCTCTTCAGCATCCGTGCGCGCAGCTCTCGACCGCGGGGCTTTTGCGTGCCCTCCTGCGAGGCCAGCGAGCGGGTCTTTACGTCGCTTCATGCGGGCCAGAACCTGCTCAAAGTCGAGCTGTGCGAGATCCTTCGAGGCAAGTTCCCGCCAGGTCCGCGGGACGGCAACGAAGGGGCGGGATCGACCGCGCAGGGAATACGGAGTGATCGTAGTCTTGGCGGCGCTGTTCTGACTCCAGTCCACGAGCACTTTGCCGACGCGCAGTTGCTTCTTCATGTCGCTGACGACAAGCTCCGGATGGTCAGCTTCCAAGGCGCGCGCCAACTCGTGGGCGACATCCGAAATCTGCTCAGACGTTTGTTTACCATCGAGAGCCGCGTACAGGTGGATGCCCTTGCTGCCGCTCGTAACCGGCATGGGATCGAGCCCCATGTCGGAGAGGATCGCCCGTGCAAACCTGGCGACTTCGGCGCACTCCTGCAGCCCGACCCCCTCGCCCGGGTCTAAATCCAGTACGAGTCGATCGGGATTGAGGATCTTGCCTGCTGCCCCAAATTTCCACTGTGGAACATGAATTTCCAAGGCGGCGATTTGACCGAGCCAGGTCAGCGTTGCGCGATCGTTGACCAACGGGTACTCGTTGGTGTGATCCTTGTGTTCGATCGCACGGCGCTTGACCCAGGACGGCGTGGCGTCGTCGAGGTTCTTCTGAAAGAACATCTTTCCGGGATGCTCGGCGGTGCCGACACCATTGACCCAGCGCTTTCGGGTGGCCGCGCGATCCGCCGCATGAGGGATGAGAACGTCGGCTATGGCGGCATAGTAGGCCAGGACATCCGCCTTGGTGGTGCCGGTCTCCGGATAGAGCACCTTGTTCAGGTTGGTCAGCGTGAGGCGGTGCCCATCCACGGTCACGACCTGTTTGCGCGGCGTCGCGACCGCATCATCATCGGATCGAACCATCGAAATCGCCCCTTCCGTGCGACCGTGCACCGAGCCCGGCTATACCGCGATTGCAACACCCCGGCCGTGGGAGTGTCAACCCCCTGTCCTGGACGCGCTCGGGCGCGTAGAACTGGGAGCATGAGATCGATCTGGAAAGGCTCTATCGCCTTCGGACTGGTTAATGTTCCGGTCAAGCTCTACAGCGCGACCGAGGATCACGACGTGGGCCTGCATCAGGTGCATGACAAGGACGGCGGGCGGATCCGCTATCAACGACGATGCGAGGTCTGCGGCAAAATAGTCGACTTCGACCACATCGACAAGGCGTACGAGGACGGTGATACCACGGTCATTCTCACCGAGGATGACCTGAGCACGCTGCCAGAGGAACGTAGCCGGGAGATCGAGGTTGTCGAGTTTGTGCCCAGCGATCAGGTCGATCCGATCATGTTCGACCGTAGCTATTTTCTCGAACCAGACTCGACATCATCCAAGGCCTACGTGTTGTTGCGGCGAACCCTCGAAGAGACGGATCGCACGGCTATCGTTCATTTCGCGCTCCGCCAAAAGAGTCGGTTGGGTGCACTCCGAGTGCGCGGTGACGTGCTGATGTTGCAGGCTCTGCTCTGGGATGACGAGGTTCGAGAAGCACATTTCCCTTCGCTGGACGAGACGGTGCGGATCTCCGCCAAAGAACTGCAGATGTCGTCCTCACTGGTGAAATCCTTCGGCTCAAACTTCTCTCCCGAGAAGTTCAGCGACGATTACCAAGATCAACTGCGCACGCTCATCGACGCAAAGCTCAAGCACGGCGACACGGTCGACACAGACGCCACCTTCGGTGAAGAGAGCGAGGGAAAGGGCGGCGAAGTACTCGATCTGATGGATGCTTTGCGCCGGAGCATTGCCAAAAACAAGTCGTCGAGTAAGCCCAAGAGATCCACACCCGCCCGGCGTACCAAGAGTTCTCCCCCGAAAAAGGTGCCCGCCAAGAGAAAGGCGAAGTGACCGGAAGCGGGTAGCGCTCGACGCTCACGCCACGACCCTATTGAGACTCGTTCACCAGCAGGGCACGAATCTCCGATTCAGCAGAGCCCAGTCTGGACGGATCTATCGTTTCACCGGCCATGTAGTGATCGATGAGACGCGGATCGACGTAGCTCTTCCTCGCGATGGCGGGGGTGTTGCCGAGAACCCGCGCTGCCTCTTCCATCGCACGCGTCACCGAGCGAGTGCGCAGCCGTTGAGTGGCTTGCGGACCGCTCGAAGCGAGACTGATCGCCGCGGCAACCGTACCGTGGAGGGTTCGAAAATCCTTGGCCGTAAACTCACCTCCCGTGCGCTCGCGCACATAGGCGTTGATCTCTGCCGCGGTGGTTGAGTGTCGCTGCCCACGCTGCCCCCACGACAGCAGCGGAGTCTCAGGACCGCTCCGCAAGCGACCACGCACGAAGCGAGCCAGGTCCGCATCGACGATGTCACTCTCCCACTGCTGGCCGCTCTTCGCGGGAAAGCGCAAGGTGACGACATCCCGGTGCACGCTCACGTGTGAAACCAAGAGGGTGGAAAGTCCACGGCTACCGTTCACCTCCGCGTATCTCTCACTACCAATGCGCAGCGATCCCGTATCGAGCATCCGGAATGCTGCCGCGAGCGCCCGGGCGTGCGGGTCGTCGGGGTCGCGCAACGCCCGCGTGACCTGCCCACGGGCGGTGGGCAACGACTCGCACAGCGCGAGTGCACGGTCGAACTTGCTGCGATCTTGACGCTCTCGCCACAACGGGTGGTAAATATATTGGCGTCTGCCTGCGGCATCCATTCCGGTCGCCTGAATGTGTCCGTTCGGGAAGGGAGCTATCCACACATCGGTCCACGCCGGAGGTATGGCGAGCGCATCGCAGCGTGCTCGCAGTTCCGTGTCGTGCACCGTGACACCCGCAGCATCGCGATAGCTGAAGCCTCGGCCAGCCGGAACCCGCTGAAGGCCTCTAGCCGAAGGATTGCTGCGTCTTAGCCTCATAACGACACTCCCCTTTCCCACGCGTGCAGTCGGTATGTCTGCGCCTCTGCGCTCGGACAGAGCTCGCTTACTACTACTTATGTACGCCATAGACAAGGGGGAAGGAAGCGGTTGACGAACCCCGATTCGAGCGACTAAGAAAGTGTTTGCCTGATCCAACGGCAGGTGCTTATT
>JBDTAD010000375.1:0-2743 GCA_039924815.1 Lacisediminihabitans sp. | reverse complement strand
GGCGTTGAACTTGGTGGAGACTCCTACGAGCAACTCGCGACCGGCGGCGTACTACTGCCCGGACAATCCGCGGTGTACCAGCGGTTGTGGCAGCCGGGCGTCGCGCGTTTCGAAGAGAGCCTAGCCGGGCTAGAGGGTGCGGAATCCGCGGTGGCCTTTGCGAGCGGGATGGCGGCGCTGTCGGCCGTGCTCCTGGGGAGCGTCACGGCCGGGCGACCACACGTCGTCGCGCTACGCCCTCTCTACGGCGGCACCGATCACGTGTTGGAAAGCGGTCTGGTCGGCACGAGCGTGACCTGGGCGGATGTCGCCGGCATCGCCGCCGCAATCCGCCCGGAGACCGGGCTGGTTGTGATGGAATCCCCCGCGAACCCCACTCTGGAACTCGTGAACATCGCGGCCGTGGTCGCCGCGGCCGGGGACATCCCGGTGCTCGTCGACAACACCTTCGCGACGCCGATCCTGCAGCGCCCGATCGAGCACGGCGCGACGATCGTGCTGCACAGCGCGACCAAGTACATCGGCGGGCACGGTGACGTGATGGGCGGCGTGATCGCGACCAATGACGACTGGGCGACGCGCATTCGTCACATTCGCGCACTGACCGGCGGACTGCTGCACCCGATGGCGGCCTACCTGCTGCACCGTGGGTTGCGCACTCTTCCGCTTCGCGTGCGCGCCCAGCAGGCCACAGCGCAGGATCTTGCGGAGCGCCTCGTGGGCCACGCAGCCTTGTCGCGAGTGATGTACCCGTCCCTGCCCGGATGCGACCCCGAGGGTCTGCTTGGCACCCAGCTTGAGGGGCCAGGCTCCATGATCGCGCTCGAACTCGCTGGCGGGTACGACGCTGCCGTGCGGTTCATCGAGGGTCTGACGCTGGTGACCAATGCGGTCTCGCTCGGCGGCGTCGACACCCTCGCGCAGCATCCGGCATCCCTCACGCACCGCCCGGTCGCCCCGGAAGCTCGCCCCGGCGGCGGAATCGTGCGACTCTCGATCGGCCTAGAGCACGTGGACGACCTCGCCGCCGACATCCTCGCCGCGCTAAATGCCGCTCGCCCCTGACCCACACGGGGGTTCCAGTCGGCTCACGCGCCGCAGCTACCACCCGCCCCGTTCCGCCCAACTCACCCCGCCCTTCCCCAATGTCTCAGTGCGAGGTACCAGTTTCGGCCGCTATCCACGTTTCTTAGCGGCCAAACCTGGCACCTCGCGGGCTTGTGGGGGCGTTCACACGGTGCTGGGGATCTGTGTGGTGATGAGTAGTACAGATTTGTGCTATAACTTGTAGTACAGATTGAGGGGCGGTGCGGTATGGAGATCCAGTTGGATCCGTTGTCTGACACTCCGCTGTACCAGCAGCTGCGGGATCGGATGGTGGAGGCGATCGCCTCGGGCAGCCTCGCGCCGGGCGAGCAGTTGGCCTCGGTTCGCCAGTTGGCCGTCGCGTTCGGGATCAATGTCGCTACGATCAGCAAGGGCTACGAGCTGCTGCGCGACGAGGGCCTGATCAGCACCAGTCACAAGTCGCGATCGGTGGTCACCCGTGGCCCCACGAGCGGGCCACCCGCGCACGGTTTCGTCGATGCCTGGGAGCCTCGACTCACCACGATCCTGGCGGAGGCCTTCTCGCAAGGGATGCCTGCGCGCGAGATTTCCACGCGCACCGCGAAGATTCTCTCCGCCTTCGCGGAGGGCAACACGCTTCCGCCCACTACAGCAACCACCCACTGAAGAACCCGACACTGAACGGACTTACAGCATGACTTGGTTCGCCATCCTCTTCTCAACGATCATCATCGCGCTGCTGGCGGGGCTGCTCTATGCAATGCCCTCGATCACTAGTTCAACGCTGCCCCTCGGGGTCAGCGTGCCGCAGGCGCGAGCGGGCGATCCGATCATCATGAGTTCGGTGCGCAGGTACCGGCTCTGGGTTGTCCTATCACTGGTAGCGAGCCTTGCGATCACCTTCATCCTTGGCGCCATAGCTCCCGCCGCGGGGCTCATCGCCCCCGTGCTCATGTTCATCGCACTAGGACTGCTCAGCTACATGGTCGCACGCACGGCCATCATGCGAGCCAAGCAGGCGGGTGGTTGGTACGACGGCGTGCCCGTACGACTCACCGCAAACATCGCGTCGTCGAAGACCGTCACGCCGCTACCGTTCGGCTGGTACCTCGCGGCCGTTGTCGTACTCGTGATAACCGCGGGTATCGGTGTCGCTGTGTATCCTGGCCTCCCTAACCCGCTGCCCACACACTGGGGTGCAAACGGTGAACCCGATACCTACTCGGCCAAGTCGGTCTGGTCGGCATTTGGCGTGGTGCTGATTGGATTCGGCATGATCGCCTTCATGTTCGGAATCTCCTTTCTCGTTCGCGTCTCTCCGCAGCGTCGGCTCCCCTCAGATTCGGCCGCCTTGGCAGCCCAGCGCACCGCGACGGTACAACGACTCACGGGCAGCGCGCTCGGGCAAATCACCCTCATTTCCTCGCTCTTGTTCGGCGTGCTCACGGTCTTCACGTGGACCGAGCCCTCGGCCGCGTGGCTTCCCTTCACCAGCACCATGGTGTTCTTGGTGCTCATCGCGGGCGCGATCGCAACGTACTTCGTGCGTTACCGCCGCTCGATGGCACAGCCAGAACCCGCTAATGCTGAAGTAAGTCGCGCACGCGCGCACGCAGCTGGGCGTTCCGCGGCCTCTGTCGACGCCCCGGACGACGACCGCTTCTGGAAGGCCGGC
>JBDTAD010000374.1:0-2835 GCA_039924815.1 Lacisediminihabitans sp. | reverse complement strand
TCTTGCGGTGTTGCTGCTTCTCGAGCACCGCCTCGAGTCCCGCGCACAGGGCCAATGCCGACTTGCCGGTGCCGGCGCGTCCGCCGAGCGAGACGATGCCGATCTCCGGGTCGAGCAGCAGATCGATCGCAAGGCGCTGCTCAGCCGAGCGACCGCGCAGGCCAAAAATCTCGCGATCGCCGCGTACCAGGGTGAAGTGACCGCGCTCAGTCACTCTTCCGAGAGCCGAGCCGCGCTCCGAGTGGATGACCAGCCCGGTATTGACCGGCATGTCACCCACCAGCCTCGAGGCCAAGTGCCCGTTGTCGTACAGCTCGGCCACCTGCTCAGACGCAAGGTCAATCTCGGCCATCCCCGTCCATCCGGAATCCACCGCGAGCTCCGCACGGTATTCCTGGGCCGCGAGCCCGATGGACGCCGCCTTGACCCTCAGGGGCAGATCCTTCGAAACGACGACGACATCCAGACCGTCGTTAAAGAGGTTGAGGGCGACCGCAAGGATGCGGGAATCGTTGTCTCCCAACTGCAGCCCCGAGGGCAGCACCGACAGGTTGGAGTGGTTGAGCTCGACCCGAAGTGACCCACCTTTGCCCACCGAGATAGGAAAGTCGAGCCGTTCGTGCTGGATGCGCAATTCATCGAGATTGCGCAACGCTTGGCGCGCAAAATACCCGATCTCTGGATCGTTGCGCTTGCTCTCCAGCTCTGTGACCACGATGACGGGCAAGACTACGACGTGTTCGTCGAAACGGAACATTGCCGCGGGGTCAGACAGCAAAACCGAGGTGTCGAGCACGTACGTACGCTGTGCCTGCTTAGCCTTGTGATCGCCTGACTGTGTGGTGCCGGTCTTCTGCCGAGTGTTTTCCAAGGGGGCCATGTGCACTCCTTCGCGGGCGCATAGCGCCCTGCTCTAGTCGCACGAACGGCCTATAACCCCGCCGAGACGAACTTACGTGGCCGCCCGGATCAGGCACGATACCTGATAGAGCCGACGCTATGTCCCCTCTCCGCGCAGGCGGGTTGCGACACGCCAGAGCGCGGCTTTCGTCAAGCGAATACCGCATGAACGCCGAGTGAAGCTCAGGCGCTGATAGCGCTCGCGTAGCTCACAAAGCTCGCCCGCAGCATACTCAGAGTCTCGTCAGTGGTAGTCGCGTGGGCACTCAGCCGCACACAGCCCTGACGGGTTGTCACTGTGACGCCGTGGTTATGCAGGGATGCCGTGAGTACCGTGAGTTGATCCGCCGGCGGCTGCAACACCACGATTCCCGCGCGCTCATTCTCGGCGCGCGAGGAGATGACCGGGATGCCGTACTCGTCGGCGAGGTCGAGCAGCTGCCCGGCGCGCTCCGCGACAGCACGGCCGATTTCTGCAACGCCAACAGAGGCGATGTCTTCGAGGGCCGCAGCGAGGCGCGCCTGAGCGATCGGGCTGGGGTTGCTCACGCGGAAGGCAGAAGCCCCCTTGCCGACGGGGCGCAGTTCGTCCAGAGGGAGTTCGTCATCCGCCATCCAGCCGGTCATCACCGGGGTGAGCGCCTCAGCGGCGCGGTCGCTCAGCGCGAGGAAGCCGGTGCTCCATCCGGCACGCACCCACTTCTGACCGCCGGACACCACGACGTCGGCCACTTCGTACGGTGCATCGACAACTCCGAAACCTTGAATGGCATCCACGATCAGCAGACGGTCACCGATCACTTGACGGATACCTTCGATATCCGTGAGGTATCCGGTGCGGAAATCAACCAAGCTCACCGCAACCGCGGTGATGCTGGCCTCCAGCTGTTCCTTAACCGCAGCTGGGGTGACACGGCCGTAGTCTGTTTCGAGCCACACGGGCTTCAAGACACCGAGGGATGCCGCTGCCCGATCGGCAGCGAAGGTCATGCTGGGGAACTCTGCAAGCGACAGGAGCACGGAGCCGGTGATACCGAACATCGCGTGCATCAGCCCCATGCTCGTGTTGGGCTGGTATGAGATCTGTTCCGGGCTGAAGCCTGTCACGGCCGAAATTGCGGTGCGTACACGTTCGTCCTGCCGCTCGAGGCTGTCGAGACTGCCAAACCTCGCGCGGCGAAGGAGTTCGATCTGTGCCTGCTCCTCTTCCACGACGACACGACCTAGCGGGCCGACCGAGGCAAAGTTCAGGTATCCGGGATCTTCGTCGAAGCCCGCTGTAAATTCCTCAATACTTTTCATAACGCCCCCATTCTCTCAGTTTTTGGGGGCGTGACGGTCTCTGTGTCCACGCGAAGGGCGAACAGCCCGATTACTGCCCGAAGCGTCGCTGACGGGTCGCGTAATCACGCAGCGCTCGCAGGAAGTCGACTTCGCGCAAATCGGGGCCGAGCGCTTCGACGAAGTAGAACTCACTGTGAGCGCTTTGCCAGAGCATGAAGTCGCTGAGCCGTTGTTCGCCAGAGGTACGGATGACCAAGTCTGGATCCGGCTGGCCGCCGGTGTACAGGTGCTCGCCGATGAGCTCCGGAGTCAGAATTTCGGCGAGCGCAGTGAGCGTGCCACCTTTGTCGGCGTGCGCACGCACGATGCTGCGCATGGCATCCGCAATTTCACGCCTACCGCCGTACCCGACGGCGAGGTTGATGTGCAGCCCGCTATTGCTGTGTGTGCGCTTTTCGGCCGCCTGCAGCGAAGCAACGAGTGGCTCCGGTAGTCCCTCAGTCGAGCCGACGTGCTGCACGCGCCAGTCGCGGAAATGCGACAGGTCGTCTGCCAGCTCGGCGATGATGCCGAAGAGACCCTCGAGCTCATCCGACTTGCGCCCGGTGAGATTGTCGGCCGACAGGAGGTACAGGGTAGCGACCGAGATGC
>JBDTAD010000373.1:0-10595 GCA_039924815.1 Lacisediminihabitans sp. | reverse complement strand
CCCGCGCCGAGGAGAGTCTTATGTTCAATCCCCGCGGCGGCAAACATCGCACCATCTTGGAATATGACCATCGATTCCTTGCCTCACTCACCGCACTGGTCACTCAGGTACTGGGTATGGCGCGAGCTGTTCACGACCATTACGACGACGAACTCGCGGAAGATCCCATCGTGAAATCGATCACGGTCGAGCTAACGCGTGCCGCACACGACCTCCGCTTGCTCGCCCGGGCCTCTGCGCGCAGGACCACCGAGGACGAGCCGAAACCCCACACCGCCGAAATCCCAGCGCTGACTGCGCCTCTCGAGGTCGCGAAGCCGAGCCAACGGAACTGGATCCTGATCGGTTCCCTTCTGGAAGACCTCAGACGCGTTCGCGAAGGAATCATCGGCGGGCCGGAGTAGTAGTGAGAGCCAGTGCTCACCCAGTCGAAAGCTACGCTCCTCGAGAACTTGTCGTCGACCCCGCACAACTTGGTCTCATCACCACCACGGTGGTCAGTGCGCTGGGAAGTTGCGTAGCGCACCATAATCCGGAGCGGACCTCAGTGCGCGCCACAATTTTTCTGCATGGTGCAGCGGGGTCTTGGACGAGCTGGACTCCGCTCCTGCACACCGCGGCCGCGCACGGGCATCCGATCGCTAACCCGGTACTGCTGGACCTTCCCGGGTGGGGCGAAGCCAGCCTCACCGAGGCACGAGGCGACGAAGCGATCGCGACACTCTGCGAACTCGTCAAGGATCTCGCGGAGGAACTTGGCTACACCGAATGGGACCTGATCGGTCATTCGCTCGGCGGATTCGTTGCCCTGCACATGGCGTCGCTGTGGCCGCACCGAGTACTCTCCGTTGGGATGGTCTCAGGCACGACTTTCTCTGTGATCAACAGTGTCACGCATCCGTTTCGGTGCTTCACCGAACTCCCGGCCTTCACGATGCTGTGGCGGGTCATGCAGGTGTTGTCGCTGGGCGGCAGGGCGGGAGCCGCCTTCGTTAGAGCCACCGATTTCATCGGCATTCTCGGCCTACTGACCTTTCCCCTGTTTCGGCACTGGACACGCATCCCGTCGAGCCAGCGGCGGGCGCTAGCGCTTGAGGTGCGCCCGCGAACGTTTTCGGTGGCCGCGCTAGCTGTGCATGGTTACGACGCGGCAAAGCACTGGGCCAGAATCGACTGCCCAGTGCGCGCAACCAAGGGCGATCGCGATGTCTTCGTCACGCCGGAGGATTTCCTCGCACTGGCGCGCGTGCTTTCAAGGGCTACCTTCACCGTGGTGCCCGACTGCGGCCACTTCGGAAACATCGAAAGGCCGCACGAAGTGCTCATTGCTCTCGGATTTCTCGGGTCTACGGTTGAGTCGTGAAAGCGATCACCATACCCACGCCAGGCGGCATCGAAAGCCTCATCCTGACCGAGCTTCCGGATCCCGTACCCGCCTCGGGTGAGGTTCTGCTCGCGGTAGCCGCGGCCGGCGTCAACCGCGCGGATATCAGCCAGCGACTGGGCCACTATCCATCGCCCGCCGGGTCTCCTCCGTGGCCCGGACTTGAAGTCTCGGGAACCGTCGTCTCCATGGCGGATGACGTCACGGGGTGGACGATAGGCCAGCACGTGTGCGCGCTGCTCGGTGGCGGAGGCTATGCCTCGTTGGTCTGCGCACCGGCGAGTCAGCTGCTCCCCGTGCCCGAGGGTATCGAACTCGTCGATGCCGCTGGCCTTCCCGAGGCAGTGGCCACGGTGTGGTCCAACGTGTTCATGGACGCGCACCTGCGCGCCGGCGACACACTCCTCGTGCACGGCGGTTCCGGTGGTATCGGCACGACTGCAGTGCAACTCGCCCGGGCACTCGGCTGCGCTGTCGCCGTGACTGCGGGCAGCACCGAGAAGCTGGCGGAGTGTGAGCGTCTCGGCGCGGACATGCTGATCAACTACCACGAAGAAGATTTTGTCGAACGCATCCTTGTGGCAACGGATGGCCGGGGTGCGGATGTGATCCTCGACCCCATCGGTGGCGATTACCTGGCACGGGACCTGCGGGCGCTCGCGCGCCACGGACGCATCGCTGTGATCGGCAACCAGAGCATGGAGACGAGCACGATTGACGCGCGCCACCTCATGGGGAAATGGGCGACCATTCACGGCACGACCCTGCGGGCACGCCCCCTGACCGAGAAGGCCGACATCATTGCGAGCGTCCTGGCCAACGTGTGGCCGCTTGTTGAAGCCGGGCAACTCAGGCCCATCATCGACGAACGGATGCCCCTGGCCGACGCTGGTCGCGCACACGAGCGGATGGAGTCATCCGCCCACATCGGCAAGCTGCTGCTCATCCCCTAAGGGTTCACCATGCCTCCGCGCGAAGACACGACGATGACCCAAAACGCCTCACCCCCTAGCCGAGCGATGTCACTTCTGCGCTCCGCGCATCCCGGCCCGAGCGCGGCCGTCACTCTCGTCGCGATTGTGCTCGGTGTCGCCGTAGGTCTGGAACCGTGGCGAATCGTACTTCTCGGCCTCGCCGTGCTCAGTAACCAGTGGTCCGTCGGGCTCTCCAACGACTGGATCGATGCCGAGCGGGATGTCGCGGTCGGCAGACAAGACAAGCCAATAGCCCGAGGATGGATCGCCGCTTCAACCGTGCGGAACGCCGCGTTCTGTGCCGCCGTAGCCGCACTTGCCCTCACCGTGCCTCTAGGACTCCCCGCAACACTGGCCCACACTGTCTTCCTGCTGTCGGCATGGAGCTACAACCTGGGGCTCAAGAGCACCCCATTTTCCGTTCTGCCGTACATCGTCAGTTTTGGGCTACTGCCCCTCATCGTCACGCTGTCCCGCCCCGTGCCAGCGAGTGCCGCTGGCTGGGCGATCGCGCTGGGCGCGTTGCTCGGAGTGGCCGCCCACTTCGCCAACGTGCTGCCAGACCTCGACGACGACCACGCCACGGGCGTGCGCGGCCTCCCGCATCGACTGGGGCGGCGAGCAAGCGGGATCCTGACCTACCTGGTGCTGGCTGCGGCCTCCGTGATCGCCCTGCTCGGACCGGGTAGTGTCGGCTGGCTTCAGATTCTCGGACTCATCATCGGCCTCGGGATCGCGGCCGCGGGCATCCTGCTCGTGCTTACCCGCCCGCCCAGCCGTCTGCTGTTCCGGCTCATTATTGCTGCGGCGCTGCTGGACGTGGCGCTTCTGGTGACTGCAGGTGAGCGCCTGCTGGCCTGAGCGGCGAATCGTAAGCAGACGACCTGGCCTCGTGCGGCAGGTTGCGGATGCCGAAGGCAGAGATCACGCCGCCTGCAATGAGCAACGTTCCCGTGACCACGAGCCCGCGATGCAGACCATTCACGTCGAGCGTGGTGCCGACGATGATCGCGACCATCGCGACCGCGACAAGGCCAGCAACCCGGGATACCGCATTGTTGATGGCCGAACCGATTCCTGCCTGATCGGCGTCGATCGAGCCGAGGATCGCGGCGGTGAGCGGCGCAACCGTGATCGACAGGCCGAGACCGAACACGAGCACTCCCGGCAACACCTGGGTCCAGTACAGGGCTGACTCGTCGATCCAGGTGAGCATGAGATATCCGATACCGCCGATGATCGGCCCGATTGCCATGAAGAGCCGCGGTCCGTATTTGCCCGCGAGCGAGCCAAACGTCGGCGACAGCGCGATGTTGAGGATCGACACCGGCAGCATGGCCAGTCCGGCGAGCGTCGCCGGGTATTTCGCAACCTGCTGGAGGAACACCACCAGAAGCAGGCCACCCAGTGACAGCGCGCCGTAGATGGCGACCGTGGCAATGTTGCCCATCGCGAAGTTGCGAACGCGAAAAAGCCCGAGCGGCATCATGGGCTGCTTAGCCGTTTTCTCACGCCAGAGAAAGGCAATGAGTGACAGGATGCCGACGATCAGCGGCAGGTAGATTGCCGGGCTTGTCCACCCATAGTTTGCCTGTTCGATCAGCGCGAAGACTGGCCCGCCCAGGCCGACGATACCGAGCACAGCACCGAGGTAGTCGATCGCGACTCCCTGCTTGCGCACATCCTTCTGTTTCAGAACCGCCATCAGCCAGAGGGCCACGGCAATCGGAAGCAGGTTGATGACGAAGACGAGCCGCCACGAGAGCAGATCAACGAACAGTCCGCCGATCAGCGGTCCGGTCAGGAATGCCGCACTGGTCCACGCCGTCCAGAGGCCGATGGCCCTCGCCTGGGCGGCGCCCCTGAATGACGACAGGATAATGGCCAACGAGCTCGGCACAAGCAGGGCTCCAGCGACCCCCTGCAGCCCGCGCGCGACGACCAGGAACTCCCCGAACGGGGAGATCGCGCACAGCAGGGAGCTCACGGCAAATCCGACGAGCCCCCAGCGCAGAATGACGATTCGCCCAAACACGTCGGAGAGCGAGCCCGCCACGAGAATAAGGGCGCCGAGGGTAATGAGATAGGCGTCGACCACCCATTGCTGGATACTCAGCCCGCCGCCCAGATCCCTACTGATCGCGGGCAACGCGACGTTGATCACCGAGCCGTCCAAGAACGCTACAAAGGACGCCAGCACGGCGATCGCGAGCACGAGGGTCTGCTGTCGGGTCATCGGCTGCCGTGTCGTGGCCTGCGTTGTCCTGCTCTGTTTCGCCATGAAGTCATTCTGTCCCTGAGACGCTCTCCACCGCTGCCTCGACAGCAGCCAAAAGCACTGAGTGGTCGAGGGGGCGAAAATGCCCGGTAAGCGGCAGCTCGATATTGACCGCACCCTCGAGCCTGCTCCCCTCTGGGATGTTTGGGTCGAAGCGGCTATAGATCGAAACGATGCGCGAGTTGGGTTTGCTTTGTCGTGCCAGTGCGTCAAGCACAGGGTTCGTCGGGGCAAATGCACGAAGAGTCGCACCGGGCGCGAAGCGGGCGAGGCTGGAACCAGAGAAGGGCGTGTTGATCGCGACCATGCGGTCTATGCGGCCGGCCACGGCATCCGTCACCATGAGCTGCTTGCCGATCAGCCCGCCTTTGCTGTGGCCCACGATGATGACCCGTCGCAGGTCTCGTTCGACGAGAAGGTGCGCAACAAGCCCCGCGGTCGGCACCACCGCCAGCCGGTTGTACCCAACCTCCTGCACCAGATGCACCGGATGCCCGAGGGCGTTCAGCCTGTCGCCTACCGGCCGCAAAAATTGCCATGGTTCGTAGACTCCTGGCAGCAGGACCACCGGTTCGCGAGTGCCCTCGGCATAGCGCAGCGGCACGCTTGCCCTAGTAAGGGAGCGAATCTGCAAGCGCGCTGCCGCAAGTTGGTCTAGGCCAACAACAGCTGCCCACCGCGAGATGTTCACGGCTGCACGTGCTCGACGATGAGCTTGGCGGTCCCCACAGGATCGGAGTGCATGATCACATGCGGCCCAGAAACCTCACGTGACACTGCGTTCGGAATGAGCGCAGCGACCTGGTTCGCCCACTCTCGCGGCACGATGGGGTCGCGATTTCCGCGCACGACGAGCGTCTTGGCACGCACCATCGCGAGCCGATCCTCGATGTGATCCTCCAGAAGATTGGGCACCTGCGAGAGGTAGTACGGGATTCCGCACCGAAACAGGTAGTCGACCGTGACGATAACGTTTGCTTTTGTTGATTCGCGGGTCAGGTCAACGAGAAGGTGCCTAGCCTGGGCACCGAGCGTGCGCTCCACCGGGTTTGTGGTGGGTGCGAGCAGCACGAGCCGGTCAGTGATTTCTGGGTGATCGACGACAAGTCTGGACACTACCTGCGTCCCCATTGAGTGTCCGACGAGAACCGGGTCGTGGATGCGCTCGCCGACAAGGGCTCCAGCGAGCACCTCCGCGTGCTTCTCAATCGACACGGTCCGTCGCGGATTCGGCGATCGGCCGTAGCCAGGAAGATCGATAAGGCAGACGTTTCCGATCTTGGAAAGTTCGGCGGCGAGTGGCTGAAAGTACCACGATGAAACACCGATACCGTGCACGAGCACAAACGTGCGCCCTGCTACCGCCGCGGGATCGCGCCCGGGAAGCCGAGTGAGAAAAACCTCCAGGCCAGCGATACGATTTCGACTTGATCGCGCGTCGACCCTGCCCGTGACTCTGGTGCCAACGCGACGGTTACTGGCCTCTTCGATGAGATAGTCCGACGTCACCCTTGTACACTAACCGCCGCATTCCCTGCGGGCACGCAGCTTGGCGTCAGCGTGCGAATCTAGGCTGGGCACACCATGTCATCCGACGAGAAAGCCCCAGAGCGGGTTCCTGCACCGATCGTGCCAGAATCCGATGACGCCCGCGCCAGCGAGCGGGCCAGCTCGCGGCCTCCGCTATCGCGATGGTGGTCAGCTCTTGCCGGGCTAGCGTCGGTCATTGCGGGCCTCGGCGCCGCAGAACTCGCCGCCGCACTCCTTGCTCCCTCCAGTAGCCCACTTCTGGTGGTGGGCGCCCTCGTCATCGACCTCGTGCCCGGCTGGGTGAAGGATGCCGTGATTGCCGTGTTCGGAACCGGCGACAAGGTCGTACTGCTGGTGTCCCTCGCACTCGTCATGGCCGTGCTCGCGGCTCTGGCTGGCGTACTTGAACGTCGCAGGCCGCCGTGGGGACGCGCGTTAGTCGCCGTACTCGGCGCCATCGGTGTGGCCGCCGCAATCACCCGCTCGAACGCTGGGCAGCTTGCTGTGGTGCCCTCGCTTGTCGCAATCGTGGTCGCGGTACTCGTTCTGGGCTGGCTGACGAAGCGTCTCTACACCGTGGTCGAACCCGAATACGCCGAAGGGCGTCGCCGGTTTCTCATCACGGCTGGAGTGACGGCGGGAGTCGGCGCTCTCGCCATTTTGGGCGGACGGATGTTGACGGCCGGCCAGCAGGCAACCCAGGCAGTGCGCACCGCATTCAAGCTCCCCGCGGCGGCGACCCCAGCATCCGCTCTTCCGGCGGGAGCATCTTTCGACGTTGCAGGCTTGTCGCCGCTGATCACCCCCAACAAGAACTTCTACCGCATCGATACCGCCCTGCAGGTTCCGGTCGTCGATCCGAAAACCTGGGCGTTGAAGATCACGGGAATGGTCGAAAAGGACGTGAGCATCACCTTTGATGAACTCGCCGCCCTGCCTCTGGAAGAGAGTTACACCACCCTCGCCTGCGTCTCCAACTACGTCGGCGGCGACCTCATCGGTAACGCCAAGTGGCTCGGCTATCCGATCCGTGAGCTTCTGAAAAGAGCCGGGCCACGCTCGGGTGCCGACATGGTGCTGTCCACGAGCGTCGACGGCTTCGCAGCCAGCTCGCCCATCGCGGCGCTCACCGACGAGCGCAACGCCATTCTCGCGATTGGCATGAACGGCGAACCTCTTCCCTTCGAACATGGCTATCCCGTGCGTATGGTTGTGCCAGGCCTGTACGGGTATGTGTCCGCGACAAAGTGGGTGACCCAGCTCGAAGTCACCACTTTCGCGAAGCACAGCGCGTATTGGACCGAACGCGGCTGGTCTTCGCGCGGCCCCGTCAAGCTCTCCTCGCGCATCGACGTGCCTAGCGATCGCGCCGGCTCGGTCACCGCCGGGAACGTCACGGTTGCGGGCGTTGCGTGGTCGCAGCACACCGGGATTGGTGCGGTGCAGCTGAGGGTCGATGACGGCCCGTGGAATGATGCCGAGCTCGCCGATGCAATTTCCGCAGATACCTGGCGGCAGTGGAAGTGGACTTGGCCTGCGAAGTCGGGGAAGCACGTGCTCACCGTGCGCGCCACCGACGCGAATGGCAAGATTCAGACTGCGACGGTTGCAGATGTGGTGCCGAATGGCGCAACCGGACTGCACAGCATCGACGTGACGGTCAGTTAGCCTGCTCGCTCGTTTTCGACACTGCGAGCCAGACCTCGTTTCCCTGCACTAAGCGCAGTTCGGCGATGGCTGCCGCGGGAACGTCAGCGAGGATCGTGTGACCTGCGCTGCTGACAGAAACCCGCACAAACGAGAGATGCTGCTCGATGCTCGTCACGGTGCCGTGCCAGCGTGAGGACGCGTCCGCTGAGCGCCGCACAACAACGGTGCTCGGAGCGAAGACTTCTCCGCTCACCAGGTTGAGCCCCATGAGCTGTGCGACGTAGTCCGTTGCTGGTGCGCGGGCAACGTCCACCGGGGTCCCGCGCTGCACAACCCTGCCGGACTCAATCACCACGAGTTCATCGCCCAGCACTAGTGCATCGAGCGGATCGTGTGTGACCACCACCGCACATCCGCCGTACTCACGAAGGTGAGTCGCGAGTTCGGTGCGCATCCCCGCGCGAGTTGAGGCGTCGAGAGCGGCGAGAGGTTCGTCGAGAAGTAGCATTCGAGGTTCACCCACGAGGGCTCTGGCCAGTGCAACTCGCTGCGCCTGCCCTCCGGAAAGCTGGCCAGGGCGAGCGCTGAGGAACTCCCCCAGACCCACTCGCTCGAGCCAGGCGACCGCGCGATCTCGTGCGGCGGCCTTGGCGACGCCGGTAGCGCGCAGCCCGAACGCCACGTTCTCGACGACGCTCAGGTGTGGAAAAAGCAGGTAGTCCTGAAAGACGAATCCGATGCGGCGGCGTTCCGGCTCCACGTGTGAGCCATCGCTATCGAACATCTCGCCGTCGAGTCGGATGCTGCCGCTGGCCGGGCGGACGAGTCCGGCCAGCGCGCGAAGCGTGGTCGACTTGCCCGCGCCGTTCGGTCCCAACAGTGCGACCGTGCGGCCAGCCGGGATGTCGAGCGAGAGCGAGAGGTCGAATTCCGCGCGCTCGACGGTGAAGTCTGCGACGAGGCCGCCAGCAGCGCTCACGCCGCGACCCCGGAAATCCACTTGTCTCGCAGAGATACCAGGACCAGCACCGACACCACGAGCAACACCAGCGAGATCACGATGGCACCGTCTGGGTTGGTCTGCATCGCGAGATAGGCCGAGATGGGCATGGTCTGGGTGACCCCAGGAAAGCTGCCAGCGAAGGTGATGGTCGCACCAAATTCGCCGAGCGCGCGAGCGAAGCAGAGCACCGCGCCTGCGGCAACGCCTGGCACGACGAGCGGCAGTGTCACCCGCCTGAAGATGTACCAGCGCGAGGCGCCGAGAGTCGCAGCGACATCCTCGAATCTGCGATCCGCCCCGCGCAGTGCTCCCTCGACCGCGAGCACCAGAAACGGCATCGCCACAAAGGCTTCGGCGATCACCACGGCGGGTGTCGTGAAGGGAATCGTCAGGCCGAACCACTCATCGAGGTAGCGCCCGATCACGCCGTTGCGTCCGAGCAGCAACAGCAGTGCGACACCGCCCACGACGGGCGGCAGCACGAGGGGAACCAGCACAAGCGCCCGCAGCACGCGTCTCGGCGCTGCGGCCCAGCCCTGCGAGCGGGCGAGCACCCAAGCGAGCGGGATGCCCAACACCAAGCACAACGCCGTGGCACACAGAGCGCTTACGAGCGACAGCACCAGTGCCGAGCCGATCACCGGAGTGAAGAGTTGATGCGGCAGCGTCGCCCACGGCGCGCGCAGAACGAGTGCCAGGAGCGGAAGAAGCAGGAAGCACAGCGCGAGCACCGCGGGAATCCACAGGATGCCTGGGATGCCGGATCCGCGACGGTCGGTCAGCGTGCCGCGGCGCGTGCTTCCACCACCTTTGGCGTTCCGGGGAGTCGCTTGCACTGGGCCAACCATAGCCTTATGGGAGGTCGAACCCGGCCGCGCTGAGCACCTTCTGGCCGTTGCTGGAGAGGATCCAGGCGACGAAGGCCGCGGCAAGCTTCTGGTTGGATGACGCCTTGAGCGGTGCGATCAGGTAGTCGTTGATGGCCGTGCTCGACTCGGGAAAGGGAATGCCCTTCACCTTGTCGCCCGCTGCCTTGACGTCCGTGCGATAGACGAGGGCAGCATCTACTTCGCCCAACTGCACCTTGGTGAGTGCCGCCTTCACGTCCTGCTCGAGGGTGTCTGGCGCCGCGGTTAATCCCGCGTTCTTGAACACGGTGACCGCCGCAGCGCCGCATGGCACTTCAGGGGCGCACAGTGCGATCTTTTTTGCCGGGTCGGTGAAGTCCTTGAGCCCAGTGATGTGCCCGGGGTTGTCGGCCGGGACCGCGATTTCGAGGCGGTTCTTGACGAAAATGACCGGGTCTGCGCTCGTGGCCGCAGCATCCGTGACGGTCTTCATCGTCGCGGGGCTAGCGGAAGCAAAAACATCGACGGGAGCGCCGGAGACGATCTGAGCGGCCAGCCCCGAGCTGCCACCGAAGTTGAACGTGACGGTGACCCCGGGGTTCTTGGCGTGAAACTCATCGCCCAACTTCTGAAAAGTCTCGGTGAGGGATGCCGCAGCGTCGACCACGAGCGTTCCAGAGAGCACTTCCGCTTTCTTGGTTGGCGGCGGGGACGACACCGCGATCTTCAGCGGGCCGCCGCCGGAGTATGAGGTACTGCAGGCAACGAGGCCCAGAGCGATAATGGCGATCGCGGGCACGAGTGCTAGTCGGGAAGTTTTCATTGCTGTGACTTTCTTGTTATTCGGGAAGATCGATGATGACGGTGGTGGCCTTGACAGTGGCGATGGCCAGCGAGCCAACTTCTAGACCGAGGTCATCCACGGCCT
>JBDTAD010000372.1:0-2324 GCA_039924815.1 Lacisediminihabitans sp. | reverse complement strand
CATGGCGGGCAGGGTGATGAGCAACAGGATCGTGTTTTGATAGATCACGATGAAGAAAAGATTGAAGATCTCAAACTGCCACGGTTTCATGTGGGTGCGGAGCACGGCCCAGCGGTAGTCCTCCGTTCCGGTATAGCCACCCTTCCTCGCGAAGTTGAAAGTCAACCGAGCGCCCCACAGCGTCACGAGCACCGCCATGAGGGTGAGCCTGGCATCCTGAAGGCCCGTAGCGGCTGCAAAAACCCAAAGATACACGACTGGGAGGATCGACCACAGTCGGTCTACCCAGGAGTGCTCGTGCGTCACCAGCGACGTAATCCAGGCGAAGGCGCAGGCGATAGTGGCAATGGTGAGAACGGTGGTAAGCGGGGCCATCCGCGAATCTTATCTCGCAGGGCGTTTCGGAGTCTCTGTCGATAGGCTTGGGCGCTATGGGAGCCAAAGTCCGCAACGAGGTGAGCTCCCGGATCGTCACGATCCCCAATGTCTTGAGCCTCATCCGCCTCGCGCTCGTGCCCGTTTTTCTTGCGCTCGTTATCGGGGGCCATGACCGACTGGCGTTAGCCACCCTGATCATCTCCAGCGCGACCGATTATCTCGACGGTGTACTGGCTCGCAGGCTCAACCAGATCACCAGGCTCGGACAGCTTCTCGACCCGGCCGCAGATCGGCTCTTCATTTTTGCCACGGTGATCGGACTCGCGATTCGCGACATCGTTCCGTGGTGGCTTGTCGCGATCATCGTAGGCCGGGATGTTGCCCTTCTGGTGCTCGGGATCGTCATGGCAAATTTTGGATACGGTCCGCTCCCCGTGCACCACCTCGGCAAAATTGCAACCTTCTGTTTGTTTTATGCGCTGCCTATCCTGATGATTGGTCAGGCGTTCCCGTCGACCGAATGGGTTGCCTCGCCGATTGGCTGGGCGTTCGCCCTGTGGGGCGCTTTCCTCTACTGGTGGGCCGGTGTGATCTATGTGACGCAATCGGCCACAGTGATCCGAAATTCGAGGACAGTACTGGCCGCTGAATCAGATACGCTGGAGCGCTAAGGGAGGTTCACGATGGTTGATTCCGTAAATCAGGATCCGGCCGCCGAGAACGCGCCTCGGATAACTGACACGACCGCCCACTTCACGGGTAATTTCGCTGCTCAGTTGGCCGCGCTTGACGGGGAAGTCTCGACGGAGGAGCAGGAAGCCATTGCGGCGCTGCCCTCAGGGTCAGCACTTCTTGTCGTTCGTCGTGGACCGGATGTCGGGGCACGTTTTTTGTTGGATGCAGACGTCACGACCGCGGGGAGACATCCGGATGCGGATATTTTTCTTGACGATGTCACCGTCTCGCGCAGACACACTGAATTCTTGCGTCGCGGCACCGTCTTCGAGATCAAAGACCTCGGGTCGCTGAACGGAACCTATTACGACGGCGTCAGGATCGATACAGCACTCCTCAGCGATGGGGCTGAAGTTCAAGTGGGCAAGTTTCGATTGACCTTCTACGCGTCGCGGGCGGATCTCGCCAATGAGGCGATCAAATAGTGGCTCGCTCGAATGCCCAGGCGATGGAGCCTGGCGTATCGGTTCTGTTAAGCATCGGTCAGGTGCTCGCACGCCTCACAGTGGAGTTTCCCGACCTGACACCGTCGAAGCTGAGGTTTCTTGAAGAGCGTCAGCTCATCTGCCCAGCCAGAACGGAGTCCGGATACCGTAAGTTCTCCGCGATGGACCTTGAGCGACTGCGTTTCGTCTTGACGATGCAGCGCGATCACTACTTACCGCTCAAGGTTATTCGTGGATATCTCGACGAGATCGACGCTGGTGGGCAGCCGGAGTTGCCGGGCGGCGGAACGTTGCCAGCACCGTCGATGCTCTCCGGTGAGCGCCGCCTGCAGCGTGACGAGCTCGTGCGCGAAGCAGGGGCCACTCCGCAACTGCTCAATGACGCAATTTCTTCGTCTCTGATCGTTGCATCAGAGTTTTATGGAGAAGAAGTTCTTGCGGTGTTGCACTCTCTAGTGGAGCTTCAGCGATCGGGGATCGAGCCGCGCCACCTTCGTGGATTTCGCGCGGCGGCCGAGCGCGAACTCGGACTCATCGAGAGTGCACTAATCCCGGTCGCGCGACGAAAAGATGCGTCAAGTCGGGCTAAGGCGGGTGAACTTGCGCGAGAAATTGCGGGGCAGCTTGAGATCGTGCGTGGCAGTCTTATTCGCACCGCTTTGTCTCGACTCGAGGCCTAAGCTGAGGGTGCTGAACAAGTTCTTCTCCGACACGCCGACTCGGTTTTGCGAATGTCACTCATCGACTCGAACCGCTCGGTAACTT
>JBDTAD010000371.1:0-4570 GCA_039924815.1 Lacisediminihabitans sp. | reverse complement strand
GCGTGGTGCTCCTCGCCTTCGTGCTCGCGCTATTCTTCAAGACGCCTCCGTTGCGGGCGAAGTCTGCACTGCAGGAAGCGGCGGATGATGCACACGCGGCGAACGCTAAGGCCGAAGCGGATGCTGAAGATGAAGATGAAGATGAAGATGAAGACGAAGACGAACTCAGGCTGGTGCACTAGCGGCTAAGGGCGACTCCAGGGTACCCACGCTAATCGCCTGTGGCGGGTTCTTACTACGCGCACGAGTCCAGTCTCCAGATAAACCCGAGTGAATAGACGAGCGTGCTGACCTGGCGAATAGTCGCGTGCTGCGTTATTTGGCCGAACCAGACTCGATCTGAGAGAGCGTGTAAAAGGGGCCAGCGGCGTGCCCCGCCGCTGGCCCCTCGTCATGCCGTTTAGTCGACGACGGCGCCCGCCAAGTCCTCGATCTCGCTATCTGGCTGCTCCAACGCCGTGGCCTGCGAGTCGGCGAGCGCAAACTCAGCCTTGACGTCGAGGCTGCGACAGAGCACCCAGTACAGCAGGGCCGAGACCGGAAGGCCGATGAAGAGCGAGATGTCGACTCCGTTCATCGCGTTCGAGATGTCGCCGACGAAGAATCCAGCCACATGGAAGAACGGCACCATTGCAAAGAACCCGACCAGGTACGACACGATCCCACGCCAACCCCAACGACCGTAGATCCCGTGTGGCTTGAAGATCTCTGCGATCGCATAGTGACCCCTGCGAACGATGAAGTAATCCGTCAGGTTCACTGCGGTCCAGGGAATGAAGAAGTAGAGCACCAGAGTCAAGTAGCCTGCAAAGAATTCCTCGAAGCTCCCGGTGATGAAGAGTGCCAGAATACCGGCAATCGCCGAGGTGATCACAACAGTTACCACGCGGATACGCAGCGTAGCGCGCACCTTCTTGAAGCTGTCGATCGAGGAAATCAGCGTCAGGGATCCGCCGTACGTGTTCAGCACGATAACGGCGATCAGCCCAAGCGCAAAAACGAACAGTGCGATGTTGCCGAAACCAGGGAAGAGCTCATTGGATACCTTGAGGATGCCCGCTATCGGGTCGCCGGGGTTGAAGTTTTTCACAGCCGCCGCAAGGTACGCGCCGAGGAACATGATCCAGGCACCACCAATCGCACTACCCCAGAACGTCCAACGGAACGTGTGGCTGGTCGGCGTGTTAGCCGGGAGATAGCGCGAGTAGTCAGAAACGTAGATGGCCCACGAGATCTGGTAGCCGGCGACGACACCCAGCTGTGCGAAGAACGCCAACGGCGAAAAGTGCGCCATGTCGAACGCACCGGCCGGGATCGGCAGGTGGATCAGTGCTGAGAATGACAGAAGCGCCATGACGGCGACAGTCACGTACACCAGATAGCGCTCCATCCTGTGGATCAGGTCATAGCCGAACAGCGCAATGACCGCACCTACCACGGTGATGATGATGACCCAGAAAGGATCGAATGAGGCCGGGGTGGTTACTGAATCACCGAACGCTTCCCCCGCCAGCGCGGTATTGAAGACGTTAAAGCCGGCGTACTGCAAGAACGCGAACAGCCAGACCAGCAATGCGCCAATGTAGCCGAACTGCGGGCGCGACTGAACCATTTGAGGCAGACCCAGCTTCGGGCCCTGTGAAGAATGCGCCGCCATAAAGATCGTGCCAATGATGAGACCGATAACGATGGCAATGAGAGACCAGATCAGGTTGCCGCCGAAAAAGAAGCTCGTGGTACCGACCGCGAGCGTCGCAAGCTGGGCGTTACTCATGAACCATAGGGGGCCGATGTGCCACACCTTGCCGTGACGCTCCGCTTTTGGAATGTAGTCAATAGAACGCGTCTCGAGGCCACTGCGTCTCGATTCCGTTGTGGTGGAAGTCACCAATCTTCTCCTTTGAAGGATTGCACGGTTGTATCTGGTCTTGCGTCACGACAAACCACATCGCACGTGATTGTCACGATAGGTGTTGAACGCGGTGGGCAGAGTTGCCAGTTTTGAGAAAAATGATGTCGCGGTGCCAAAGTGGCTCTGCGGGCGCCGTCAGTCGAGTAACGCGCTATGCCCGAGCAAGCCCCGTGGTTCAAAATTGAGCGCGCGCAGAAGCCACCAAAGCTGCGCGCGGTCTCCGAACTTGTCCACAGAGAGACCCAGCATCGACACAACAGTCTCGACACGCTTCTTAAGGCTGTGGCGGTGAATACCCAGCTCGGTGGCTGCGCTGTCCCACACACCATTGTGTTCCAGCCAGACCACGGTGTCCGCAAGAAGCGCACGCCCGCGGTCGTCGGCGAGTAGCGGATTCAGGAGGGCGGTCGCCAGGTCGATCATCTGCGGGCTAGACACGATACCGAGGAACACGCTATCGCGGACCGAGCTAAATTCAACTACCCGGGGTCCCACAGTTGCTGCCTCCGCGAGAGCATGTCGGGCCTGCACGAGTGCTGGGCCCAGTCGCGAGAGCGTTGTGAGGTCAGACACACCCACGGGAGCTTCCTGTTCTGCTAGAAACAATGCAAGCGCCTTCCAGTCCTCCTCGGCCACCAGAATGACTAGGTTGCCGTCATGCGGGGCAAGGAATAGCGGCGATTCCGAAGTCGAAACTCGACGCTCGACGCTATTGATAAACCACGGGGACACACCCTCCATTCGACAGAGAAAGAGACGCAGCCCATTCCGCGGAAGGTGGGGCACCGCTCGCAGCGCTATGTCCGTATGGCCAGCGATGAGGAGTGAAAGAAGCTCTTCGTGCAACGGCATGAGGCTTCCACGGCGCATCCGTCCCTGCTCCAGCGATATTTCTATCAGCGCAACGGCGGTCGTGATGACACGTTGCGCTGCAGTATCGAGCTTCAGCCCGACTATTACCAGGACGCCGCTCAGCCGCCCGCGCGGGCCGAACGTTTGCAGGCTGGCAAGTTCGTCGCCCACCGCGATCGAACTCGCTGACCGGTTGGATGACCGCAAGAGCCGCAATACTTCGGCTTGAAGAGCCGCGCTATCCACATCCAACTCGCTCGGCGAAAGATCCGTGTCCAGCACGCCATCCCGCCCGTAGATCAGAACTCGGGTACCAAGCTGATGGGCGAGTGCCGCGAGGACGCCCGGCAGTCCGCGATGGCCTATGGCGGCGAGTGATATGGCGCGTTGCGCCGCCAGAGTTGCATCCTCGCGCTCGCGCGCCTCGTGGGCGGTGACATCCACGACCCAGCGAGCCATCGCAATGAACGGCGTCTCGTACGGAACTTCAACGAGCGTGAGACGGTTGGCAGTGCAGGCCACGATGAGCTCTGGCGGAGTGCCGGCACGGACAACCTCGGTTCCAAAACCGAGGGCGACAATTTCGCGCGCGACGAGTCGATGAACATAGGCATCGTAGTCAGACTGCGTCGATCCGACTCCGAACTGCGTGCCGACGGTGAGAAGCATCTGGCCGTTCTCGAGAAACGGTGTGGGGTCCACAAGATCGGAGGCGTGTGCCCACTGGATGGGTGTATCGATCAAGTCGCCCTCGCAGAGAAGGGTGAGATGTAGCGACGATTCCAGGAGCATGCTCCGAGTTGACCTTGCCACAGACTTCACTTTATGCCCCGCAGCGTGGCTCGGTTGTAGCTGCCGTCACGCATCCCGATCCGTCCCTGAACAACGGGGCAGCCGCGCCGAAACAAGGAAACCGTTGAGCCGGAGGGGTTCAACGGTTTCCTCTGTCCTGAGACGGGACGGCTGTGCGCTCTGTTATTCGAAACGTCACCCCGTTAGCCCTCCCCGAGTTGGTGCGGCTCAACAATGCCGCGGTTCCGGCCGTACCCTTGTCGACAGAGACTGACATCGGCCGGCTGTTAGAACTCGCCACCGAAGCCGGACGGCAGGCGACCAAGGGTGGCTCGGTGTTTGTGGCACTGCTGACCGCCCCATTACTCGACTGAACGGAACGATGCCTAACCGACAGGAGCCTTTGTTTCACTGGCCGACCTGCTAACGTGCCACCGTTCCGCTTACGGGGTCGTCCAATCTTCTTCCGGCGCGCGGGTGATGGCGATCGTGTGGCCATGTGCCAATCCGTTCACGATTGCCGACTTAGCTCTACAGCGCGCGTCAGAAGATCGCGAACTGCCGCTTGCTCGAGGATGGTTCGCGGGGTGATTTTAATGGTCCGCATTCGAGCATTGGTGGTCGTTTCGAACAGTCCGGCAGGGTCACGGAGTTTGCGACCTCGAAAGAAGTAGACGTTGATCCATTCCTTGGCGCAGAACGTCTTAACCACCGCAGATCCGTCGATTTCGAAATACGGGTTTCCCCATTTGATGTGCTCTCCGAAAGGCGCCGCTGCCCTGATAGCGCTCAATAGTTGCGTGTAACTGACGCGTTGCCATCCCTCCAGCTCCTCGACGAAGGAATCCACGGAGACGGTCATGTGTGCCTCTTCCTCATCGGAAACTTCTTTGCGACGAGCCTAGGTCCCCTTCTCTCGATCGACTGGGTTTCGAAAACGTCTGTTCTTCTCTTAGGGCTCAGCCCGCGCTGATCGTTCGACTTGCGCGGACTTGGGGCGGAGCTGCTGGTGGG
>JBDTAD010000370.1:0-1699 GCA_039924815.1 Lacisediminihabitans sp. | reverse complement strand
GTTGCGCAAGTACGCGGGCCTAGAGCGTGAACTCACCGTGATCGGCGTGGGAAACCGCGCTGAGATTTGGGACACCAAGGCCTGGGAGGCGTACTACGCCGCTCAGGAAGCAGGCTTCGCCGACACTGCGGAGGAGGTGATCCCCGGACTCTTCTAGCACCTTGCTTCTGACTCCCAGCCGCTCCCACGCCCTGCCACACTTCCCCGGTGGCAGGTCGGAACGGATGGGGATCAGTGGTCAGGAGCTACTCCGGTACTCATGGCAGACAAACAGATCCATACCCCGGTGAAACTTGAGCGCACGCTCGAGTTGCTCGCACCCGCGCTGCAGAAGCCCGGTGCCGTACTCGTAGACGCGACACTCGGCATGGGCGGCCACGCCGAGGCATTCCTGCAACGCTTTCCTGATCTGGTGCTGGTTGGCCTGGACCGGGACACAGACGCAATCGCCATAGCTCGTGAACGACTGGCACCCTATGGCGATCGCGTCCACCTCGTACACACCGTGTACGACCGCTTTGCGGCGTCACTGCGCGAGCTGGGAATTTCAGAAGTGTCGGGCATCCTGTTCGACTTGGGAGTCTCGTCTCTCCAGCTCGATCGCGTCGATCGCGGCTTTTCCTACTCGCAAGATGCACCGCTCGACATGCGGATGGACGCGACATCACCACTCACCGCGGAGCGAATTCTCGCCGAGTACAGCGAGTCAGAGCTGCGTCGCATTTTTTATGAATATGGCGAGGAGAAGCTCGCGCCGCGTTATGCCAGACGGATCGTTCAGAGTCGTGAAGATGCTCCGCTGGAGCGCTCAGCACAGCTTGTAGAGATCATCGTGGCCGCGACGCCCGCTGCGGTCCAGCGCAGCGGGCACCCGGCCAAGCGAGTTTTCCAGGCGCTTCGGATCGAAGTGAACCAGGAGTTGGCGGTGTTGGAACGGGCTATTCCCGAGGCCATTGGGGTACTTGAAGTGGGGGGACGAATCGTGGTGCTTGCGTACCAATCTTTGGAGGATCGCATTGTCAAGCATGTGCTTGCCGCTGCATCGTCATCTACGGCGCCTGCTGGACTTCCCGTTGAGCTGCCAGAACATCGTCCGCAGTTGAAATTGCTGGTGCGTGGTGCCGAGTTGGCCAGTGACGATGAGAAGTCGCACAACCCTCGGGCGACACCGGTGAGGCTGCGCGCTGCGGAACGAGTGAGGACGGCAGCATGACGAACCTTGCTCTTTCGCTGCCGGTCGAATCCCCCCGCGGTCCGCAGTCTCCGAATCGCCATATCGAGATCGTCTCAACCCGGTCACAGCGCAGGGCGAGGCCCCGCACGATTTATGCTCTCGTGACCGTGGTTGGGCTTTTCGTGATCCTCATGGCGCAATTGCTGCTCAGCATCCTGCTCTCCAATGGCGCGTACCAGATCACGGCGCTGCAAGCGAAGCAGACGGAGCTGTCTCGAGACGCGCAGACGTACTCAGAACAGTTGGATGTGCTCAAATCCCCGCAGAACCTTTCGGCGCGCGCCGAGGCGCTCGGGATGGTTATGAGCACCGCACCCGCTGTGTACCTGCGGCTCTCTGATGGAGCTGTGATCGGCACGCCAACGGCGATGAAAGCGTCCCAAGCTGCTGTCGTCGGCGCGGGCGGTGCGCTCATCGCCAACTCACTCCTGCCGAGCCTTCCTCCCGCGACTACGACTCCTCCGA
>JBDTAD010000369.1:0-6055 GCA_039924815.1 Lacisediminihabitans sp. | reverse complement strand
CGAGCTGCCCGGTGTTGCCGAGGCGTTGCGCGCGAAAGGTCTCGAGTCGACGCCGATGGCTGCGCTCAGCCGTGGACTCGTGGGGCTCGCTGGTCAGACGGTGATTGTGAACCTGCCGGGTTCACGTGGTGGCGTGAAGGACGGGCTTGCTGTGCTGGACGAGTTACTGCCGCATTTGGTGGCGCAGGCTTCGGGGGATGCGCGGCACTGACTAGCGGGTCGAGTAGGCCGCCCGCAGGAGCAGCCGCATCGAGGCCGTACCCATGGTCGGGCCTGTCGAGACCTCACCAACGATCGACTATGCAGACCGCCGTGTTGGCAGCGTGAATGTCGCTGGTTCAGCTCGCCAGACTTAGGGAGATCTCGATCGTACCGAGGACTGGGTAGTCGGCGATGAGGCCTACCACGACAACCTCTCGCGTCGCTAGGCGATTCCTGAAGATGCAAAGCAATACCGCATCTGCATTGCTGCTTTGTCGGTAAGAACGGTATTGCGAACGGGGCAAATCGCAAATACATCCCCGGCTAGACACGCCGCGAGGAGTGCGGCATTTTTGGCGCAGCGAGGTCGGAAAATTAGTTCCATCGAGAGGAAATTAGGTATGGCGTTGAGCCCACTCACGAGTAGCCCTCTTCCGATTGTTCACCAGACGGATACGCTCTGGCATTACACGAATCAGGAAAGTCTGTCCGCGATTGTCAGTTCAGCTGAACTGTGGGCAACGTCGCCACGCCACCAAAATGATCAAACGGAGGGGATCTACGCCTGGCAGATAGTGCAAGAGGTTTGGAACGAGTTGCGCGGTGAGGGTCTTGATAAACGCGGAAGCGAACTGCTCGATCTTGCGTTCAGCGAGGACATGGGTGAAACTGTGCGGCGATCAGTTTTTACACTTTCGGCCAGCGGGTCTCCAAACGTCGCGCACCTCTGGAAAGAGTATGCGGCCCAGGGAACCGGCTTCGCGCTCGGGCTTGACACTCGGTATTTCTGGGCTCCCAAGTATCGCCTCTCGCAGATTCTCAAGGAAAATCACTTCAATCATGCTTTGCCTGTTTGGGAGGGCTTTTTCAAGGTTGCCTATGACCCAGGTGAACAACGCGCACTCGCTTCGCATGCGTTGAGATGGCTAAGTGAGTTTTGGTGGCGGGTTGGAGAGCTTCATGGAATGTACGACCCGTGGGGTTTGTACCTTGATAACGCTCGCTTCATCGTGCGCTCCCTACTGTTGCTGATGAAGGACCCCCGTTTCGCTGCAGAGGAAGAGATTCGGTTTATCGCTGGTAGACCTGTTCGAGCCGAGGACATTGTCATCGAACACGACGACTTGGCCCATTTGCCTTTGGCCGCTTTGCCGTTCCTGGGGAACGATTCGACGCTCCCGGGCACCCCTGTCCCACAGGTTGTCTACGGCGTGAAGGCCGATCCCTGTGGCGTGCTTCAACTCGCCGGCGTGATGGGTTTGAAGCCGGAGAATTTGATCCCTGCGAGCGACGCGACCTCGATCCAACAGGGCGCGGCGTAGCCGCGCCTCTTTACTTGAATAAGCAACGTAACTCGGGAGCGGTTTTCCGCGAACGAGCCACCATCAACTGAAACACGCACTCGAAGAGTAGCCACGCATAAGCGAGTTCGTCAGCCACCAACTTATCCTCTGACCACCGGCCACGGATAACGCGGCAGAGCCAGCAATCGGCCTACTCTACAGTCCACCGCCCAATACCTAGAATGTCAATGGTTACCTGTTGAGTTAGAGCATGGAAACAGTGATCGACCGGGCGGAGAACGAGGTGCAGCCCTCGCTGTACGCCGTCGTTGCGACCACGGTTTCCGACATCGTGGACGCCGTGGTCAGCGTCGAGCGGATGATCGCCGGACTCACCGCGATGCGGGCAGAACTGCTCGACCAAGCCATCGTGTTGAGCGATCTGCAAGACCAGGTGTCACCATCCGCCGACTCCCCTCTCATCCCTTCCCAGTCGATGCGGTGGCGGTCGCTCAAGGCAGAGATCGCCTGCGCGCTGAGACTCCCCGAGCGCACAGCCGAGAATCACCTCGCCACCGCACACAGCCTTGCTCACGAACTGCGGCCAACCCTCAGCGCGCTGAAAGCCGGCGAGATCAGCTACCGGCACGCTGAAGCTCTCGTCGACAGCGCTGCGGGCATCGACGCGGATGCCGCTGCCGCACTCGAGGCGGCAGCACTGCCCTACGCTCGCAACCTCACCGTTGCCAAATTCGAACGCAAGCTCCGCACCCTGCGCGAGCGGACCAACCCCGACACGGTAGCCGAGCGCCGCGAACGCGCGGTCACCGACCGCGAAGTGACCTTCACCCCAGGCCGCGACGGCATGGCATGGCTCAGCGCCTACCTCCCCGCCACAGACGCCCTCGCGGGATTCAACAGGCTCACCGAGATCGCCACGTGCCTGCGCGCGGCCGACAAGAGCGTCCGCGACGTCTCTCCCATGCCCGTGCGCACCCTCACCCAGTTGCGGGCCGACGTGTTTCGCGACCTCCTGCTCGACGGTGAGCCAGCGCTCGAAGGACCGCGCGGCATCCGCCCCACCGTGTACGTCAGCGTTCCCGCACTCACACTTCTGGGGCGCTCCACCGAGCCAGCGACCCTCGACGGCTACGGCCCCATCGACGCCGACACGGCGCGCGAGCTCGCCGCCCGCGCACCCAGCTTCATCCGAATCCTGACCCACCCCGAGACAGGCGCCGTGCTCTCCGTTGGCCAAGACAGCTACCGCGTGCCGAAAGACCTCAAAAACTGGTTGCGGTTGCGCGACAGCACCTGCCGATTCCCCGGATGCTCCCGAGCCGCTGAACACTGCGACCTCGACCACACCGAAGACTGGGCGTTCGGCGGCGAAACTCGACACGACAATCTCGCGCATCTATGCCGAAGTCACCACCGACTCAAACACAAGGCCGGATGGCGAGTCGAACACAAGCAAGCTAGCGAGCCCAGCCCGATGTGGTCACCACACGATCCCGACGCGCCACCCGACTTGGCTGCCGATATGACTTCCGAGATCACGTACGGCCTCATTCCCGACATCGCTCCCGGCACCCTCCGCTGGATCTCCCCCACCGGCCACGAATACACCACCGAACCCGACATCCGGCTGCGCGCTTAACACCGCCACGGGTCTGGCATCCACAAGAGAACGACGCCGACGAGCTACGCATCTACGCTAGCCAGACACCGCCACAAGCCCGACATAAACTCTCGACCGCAGCACCCTTGGCGAGTAGCATCACGCTAACGCTCGGTTTGACAACCAAGCGCAACGGAGGTCAGCACCATGGGATTGTTCTCATCCGGATTCTCCGGTCGCGGTAGGTCAGACAACCCGGCGCTCCCACCAGGGCAATACCTCACCGAGAGCTTTCCCGTGCTCTCTGCAGGGCCAACCCCACGCGTCGACCTCGACACCTGGACCTTCGACATCACCACCGAAACCGGCGCAGTGCACGCCTGGAACTGGGAACAATTTCGCGCACTCCCGGCGGAAGACGTCACCGAAGACATCCACTGCGTCACAAGCTGGTCAAAACTCGGCACCTCCTGGCGCGGAGTCTCCCTCGACACCCTGTTCGCGGATATCGACACCAGCGCCGAATTCACCATGGCGCACTCCTACGGCGGCTACACCACCAACGTCCCACTCGAAGACCTATTAGACGGAAAAGCCTGGATCGCCTTCGACTTCGACGGCGACGACCTCGAACCAGAACACGGCGGACCCGCCCGACTCGTCATACCGCACCTCTACTTCTGGAAGAGCGCAAAGTGGGTGCGCGGCCTCCGCATGATGGACAACGACGAACCCGGCTTCTGGGAACAAAACGGCTACCACATGTACGGCGACCCCTGGCTCGAACAGCGCTACTGGTGAGCTTCGCACCCGCAACCATCACCGCGGTGCGCCAAGAGACACCGGGCGCACGCACTCTCACCCTCGACGCCGAAAACTGGCCGGGCCACAAAGCAGGCCAACACGTCGACGTGCGCCTCACCGCAGAAAACGGCTACACGGCGGTGCGCTCGTATTCGATCGCCTCATCCGCAGCCTCCGGAGTGCTCAAAATCACCGTCGACCGCCTCGTCGACGGCGAAGTCTCCCCCTACCTCGTCGACGTCGCGGAAATCGGTGATCGAGTCGAAGTTCGCGGACCGGCAGGAGGATGGTTCGTCTGGCGCGGCACCAGTGACGAGCCCGTGCAACTGATCGGCGGAGGCTCCGGCGTTGTCCCACTCATGTCGATGATCCGCTCGCACGGGGATGCCGCCAGCACCGCGCCGTTCCGCCTGCTGTACTCGGTGCGGTCGCCAACATCCGCGCTCTTCTATGACGAACTCGCACAGCGGACCACGAGTGACCGCAGCCTCACCATCGACTTCGCCTTCTCCCGCGCCACCCCGCAGGGCTGGCCCAGCACACCCGCCCGACTCGATCGAGCGGCCGTAGAAGCAAGCGTGCTCACCCCAGATACCGGAGCCACAATCTTCGTCTGCGGCTCGACCCCGTTCGTCGAAGCCATCGCCAACTGGCTGGTCGAGGCCGGCCATCCTCCAGACAAAATACGGACCGAACGCTTCGGCGGAATAGGAGTGTCGCCATGACGGCTAACGTGCTCGACGGCACTGCAGCCGCTGGCCCACTGCTCGAACTCTTCTCGGTCGACCTGACCGCAGCATCCGGCCGCTGTGAACACTGCGGGCACGTGTGCGTGATTGCCGAGACAGTGCTGTACGACCAGGCTCCAGGCCTCGTCGTGCGGTGCCGCGGATGTGATGGGGTGCTCCTGAGGCTCGTCGACAGCGGCGACCGGGTCTGGCTCGACCTACGCGGCCTCAGCTATCTGGAGATTACGCGCGACTAAGACGACGACCACGGGGGAATACAGTCGTCCTATGGATTTCAGTACCGTCCCCACCCTCACCGGTCACCTCGTCACGCTCGAACCGCTCACGCGTGATCACGCCGCCGAACTGGCCTCCGCAGTCGGCGAGCTGTGGCACATCTGGTACACACACGTGCAGAAGCCGGAGGATCTGCCCGCCGAAGTCGAGCGCCGCCTCGCCCTGCGCGAGACCGGCAGCATGTTGCCCTTCCTCGTGCGCCGCAACGACACCGGCGAGGCGGTCGGGATGACCACCTTCATGAACATCGACGCCCAGAATCGACGACTCGAGATCGGTTCGACCTGGCTCGCCACGAGCGCGCAGCGCACCGGTATCAACACGGAAGCGAAACTGCTGCTGCTCACACACGCCTTCGATACCCTGGACTGCATCGCCGTGGAATTTCGCACCCACTGGCACAACCTGCAGTCTCGCCGCGCGATCGCCGAACTCGGCGCGAAACAGGATGGCGTTCTGCGCAATCACCAACTCTGGCGGGATGGAACCCTGCGCGACACCGTCGTGTTCTCAATCATCGCCAGCGAGTGGCCCACGGTGCGACTCAGCCTCAGAGAGAAGTTGCGCAGCCACTCTCAGCTGCGGTGACCCGGCACGCGTACGATCGCACTTATGACGACAAACGAATATGTGCCAGGAGTCTGCAACATCGGCAAAGCCGAAATTCGTAGTCGCAGAAATTCCGGCTTTGTAGCCTTAGCGATCACGATCGTCATTCTCGTGCTGTTCCTGGTGCTGCCCATCGCGGCACCGTGGCGTCTCGTCCTCATCCTCCCAGCCGCCGGAGCCGCGGTAGGTTTTCTTCAAGCCGGGATGCACTTCTGCGCTGGCTTTGCCTTGCGCGGGGTGTTCAACTTCGGCGACGACACCCACCACACCGACACGATCGAACAAGCGGCCTATCGCAGTGCAGACCAAAAGAAGGTCATCCTGATCTTCGGCCTCTCGCTGGTCATTGGAATCGTGTTCGCGTTGCTCACGCTTCTGCTTCCCTAGGCGCTGCGCGCTTCGACAAGCTCAGCGAGCGGGTGTTACAGGCGATTGACTGCCGTGACCCGCACCACTGCTACCCCTGTCTCATTCGACTCCGCTAGGTCGACCGTGGCACTGATGCCCCAGTC
>JBDTAD010000368.1:0-2990 GCA_039924815.1 Lacisediminihabitans sp. | reverse complement strand
GGCTGCCTGCCCGAGTTTTCCACCCTGGGCGCCGGCGAGCCCGGGCGATCCAGCACCAGGAGATCGCACATGTCTCGTGAGTCCAGATCTGTTTTCCTGCGTGAGCTGCTGAGTTTCGGCCTGGTTGGTGGCGTCGGCTTGGTCGTCGACATCGTGGTGTTCAATGCGCTACGAACGACGGTGCTCTCTCCCGAATCCGTGCACAGCGGCCCGCTACTGGCAAAGGTCATTTCCACTACGCTCGCGATCGGATGCAACTGGGTGGGCAACCGGTTCTGGACCTACCGTGATCGCCGTCGCAGTGACGTGGTGCGTGAGGGTATCGAGTTTGCGGTGGTCAGCGGTGTCGGTATGTTGATCGCACTGGGCTGCCTATGGATCTCGCACTATCTGCTCGGATACACCTCGCTTCTCGCCGACAACATTGCGACCAACGTGGTGGGCCTTGCCCTTGGTACCGCCTTCCGTTTTGCCCTCTATCGCTGGTGGGTGTTTGGGCCTTCCCGCAAGAGTCGGACGGTAATCACCGCCACAGAAGAGAATGCTGTTCTGCTGGACCGCGAGCCTGTCTAAGCCTGAAAGCTTCTCTGGTTTCACCAGGTTCATTTCCGCCTCGTGCGGATGTCGGTAGCAATTGACATATTCGAATGTATGTTCGAATATGGGGAGATGCTTTCCGCCCATGTAGCCGTCGCCAGCGCAGCCGTCTCCTCGGGTGAGACCGTGCGCGAACTGCAGGAACGCATCCGTCAGATGCAGGCGACAAAGCTCGATACCCGCAGCATTCCCACACTCGCAGCTTTTGCTGAAATCCTTCCCGGTGGCGCACTCAAGCAGGGGGTGAGCTACTCGGTCGAGGGCTCTATGACCCTGCTCATGGCGCTTGTGGCCGGTCCATCGGCGGCCGGATCCTGGTGTGGGGTCATCGGCGTTCCCGAGTTCGGGATCGAGGCCGCGGCAAACTTCGGAATCGATCTTGATCGGGTGGCATTTGTGCCCTATCCGGGCGAGCACTGGCTCACAGTTGCTGCCGCCCTGGCCGATGTGCTGTCCGTCGTGGTGCTTCGCCCGGCCAAGCGGGTGAGTGATGGGGTGGCTGCACGACTAGCCGCCCGCATCCGCCAACGGGGAGCAACCCTCATCGTGGTTGGCGCCTGGCCGCAGAGTGAGGCTGTGCTGAGCCTCTCCGAGAGTCGTTGGAGGGGCGTAGGCAATGGTCACGGCTATCTCTCTGACCGGCAGGTCACGGTGACCGCAACAACTCGCAGCAACGGCCGTTCCCGCAGCAGGAAGCTTTGGTTTCCGGATGCAGACCAGCAGTTCCGGGCAGAAACCCTGTCTCGTGAGGTGGACTTTCCCGCGCCCATGCTCAGCGGGCCTGGCTATCACAGGGCAGTCGGATGAATACCCGTGCCAGCAAGGGTACGAGCGTGCAGGCACGACACGGCGTGGTCAATCGTGTCATGGTGCTGTGGTGCCCGGACTGGCCCGTCACCGCCGTGCTGCAGGCCCAACGGCTCCCCGAGGATGCTGAGGTCGCGCTGATCGACCGAGGTCTGGTCTTCGCCTGCTCGGCCTCTGCTCGCTTACAGGGAGTGCGTCGAGGACTCCGCCAGCGGGAGGCGCAGTCACGCTGCACAACGCTGCGCGTTTTTCCCTATGACGCCGCACTCGACAGCCGAGCCTTCGAGCCGGTCATTGACGCCATCGAAGAGACAATGCCCGGCGTGCAGTTGGTGCGCCCCGGTACCTGTGTGCTGCGTGCCAGGGGGCCCGCCCGCTACTACGGAGGAGAGGAGGAGGCGGCTCTCTGGCTGCTCGACAGGCTCGACGGCATCCGGGTGCACGGTGCACGGGTGGGAATCGCGGACGGCCCCTTCACCGCGGAGCAAGCCGTGCGGCAGCGACGGCGGCAGCGGATCCAGATTGTTCCGGAGGGTGAGTCCGCCAGTTTTCTTTCACAGCTGCCCCTCGACGGACTGGATGACCCCTCGCTGGTCTCCCTCGTGCGCCGATTGGGAATCAGAACCCTCGGCGACTTTGCCGCGCTCTCCCCCATTGCAGTGCGCGACCGCTTCGGAGAGCAGGGCGCTCGACTGCACGCCCTGGCCGCGGGCCACGACAGCACGCCCGTCATCCCCAGACGGCCTCCGGAACAGCTGGAGAGTTCTGTCGATTTCTGGCCACCGCTTGAGCGCATAGACCAGGTAGCCTTCGGCTTTCGCAGCCCGGCTGATCGCTTCATCGAGGGTCTGGTTCGGGCGCAGCTGGTCTGCACCGTGCTGCGGGTGGAGGTGGAGTTCGAGACCGGTGAGATCTCCGAACGCTGCTGGCAGCATCCGAAATCCTTCACCGCAGCGGATGTCGTCGACCGGGTGCGCTGGCAGCTTCAGGGCAGCGGTGCTGGTGGCCCCAGCGGCACCGAACCGACCGATGGTGCCTCGGGTGTCACCGCAGTGCGGGTGTCACCGCAGAGCGTCGACGCGATCGGTCACCACGAGAAAGGGCTGTGGGGCTCCGCGCAGGACGAGCGGGTACATCACGGCCTGTCCCGAGTGCAGAGCATGCTCGGTCACGGTGGAGTGTTGACCGCGGCAGTGGGCGGTGGCCGTCTTCTCGCCGACCGGCAGCGAGCGGTCGCCTGGGGAGATCCTCTCGTGCGGGGCAGGGGGGATGACCTTCCGTGGCCCGGTTCTCTCCCGGCACCCTTCCCCACGACGGTATTTCCCCTCCCGCCGCTGGTCTGCGTGGTGGGAGCGGAGGGCGTACAACTCGGAGTGAACGCGCGAGGGATGCTCTCGGGTGAGCCGCACGGCTTCTCCCCCACGAACTCGATGCGAAACCTGCGACCGCCACAGGCTTGGGCTGGTCCGTGGCCCGTGGACGAGCGGTGGTGGGATGCGGAGCGCGGCCGTGTCGTGCACAGGTTCCAACTCGTCGATGCCGATGGCACAGCCTGGCTTCTCGCCCTCGAGGGCGGCCGCTGGTGG
>JBDTAD010000367.1:0-7463 GCA_039924815.1 Lacisediminihabitans sp. | reverse complement strand
GATGCGGGAATGGGGAACGTGGGACGTGTGGTTTTTCAAACAGTACCGAGAGCACGGCGGACAGCGGAATTCGCTCTCCACGGCGTGTCGCGGGTGGTGGTGGCAGATCAGTCGGACGCCGTTCATTTTCTTCCCTGAGCGAAGAACTGCTTGGTTCATTGCATTGGCGCATCGTATGGGAAACATCCGCGGGAGCATCCGATTCCGCACGTTTTATCTTTGAGGGAAGAGCAGCGACTCCATGCCCAAATACTCGTCTTAGCGCCCAAATTGGGCCCGGAGTGAGCTGGGCCGGGCGCTCACGGTCTTCTCGGATCGCACCACAATCGAGCGTGGCGACTGCCCGAGATCCATTCCCACACGCTGGTACGCTGACATAGTCAGACACGGGCCAGCCGTTGGTGAGTGCGTCGGGGCGGAGCAGCAAGACATATGCGCGATTTGGCAATCTCGGTTGAGCACCTCACCAAGACATATCGCATTGTCGACGGCACTGCACATACCAACCGGATCACTGAGGCCGTACTAGAGCGCGTGCGTCACCCATTCAAACGCCCAGCCTTCACCACCTTTGCCGCAGTCGATGACATCTCCTTCGAAATTCCTTGGGGGGAAGCCGTCGGCATCATCGGACGCAACGGTGCCGGTAAGAGTACGTTGCTCAAGCTGCTCACACGGGTCTCAGCACCCACCAAAGGGATCATCGACCTTGGGGGTCGAGTCGGTAGCCTGCTTGAGGTTGGCACGGGGTTTCATCCCGAGTTGACCGGGCGAGAAAACATCTATCTGAACGGGTCCCTACTAGGAATGACTCGCAAGGAGATAAAACGACGATTCGACGAAATCGTCGACTTCTCGGGGGTCGAGAAATTCTTGGACACACAGGTCAAGCGTTACTCGTCAGGTATGTACGTACGTCTCGCGTTCTCAGTGGCTGCACACCTGGAGTCCGAGATCCTTGCGATCGACGAGGTTCTCGCTGTGGGCGATGCAGAGTTTCAAGCCAAATCGATCGCCAAGATGCGGGATGCCGCCCGCGACGGCCGGACGGTACTTTACGTAAGCCACCAGCCGCAGACAGTCGTCGCACTTTGCAGCTCGGCCATCTTTCTAGAGAGTGGCAAGCTCTCCTTCAGCGGGGACGTCGATGGCGCCCTTGCCAAGTATCGTGACTCGTTCGAGACATTCCAGCAGGACCAGCGTGATTCGGAAAACCGGCCAGGAATAGGCACTTTGCGGTTCACGCGCGGCGCAGTTGCCGAACAGAAGCAAGACCCTGCGGATGACACAGTGGTCGAGTTCGAGGTGGGTGCTAATCCGCAGGTGATTGGTAATTACTACGTGTCGTGCCACATCAACGATGCCAATGGGAACGTGATCGTGCAGTGCGACTCCCGGCTTACCGGTGCGTGGTTCAATCCTTCGATACGTCAACGCGGCATACTCATCATAAAGTCGCTGTGGTTTAAGCCGGGCCGCTACACGGTAGACCTATTCATCTGCCAAGCCGGCATTTTGGACACGTGGGAGGCCGCCGACGTCTTCGAAGTGTTACCGTCGACGCCATACTCCGAGTTCACATCAGATGACTCCATATCGCATGGCCTAGTGCTTGCAGACTTCCACTATGAGGTAGAGCCGTGACACGTACCATCATCCGGCCGCCCGGTCGCTTCAACCTTCCTCCGCTCCATGAGCTATGGCGAGCTCGCGAGGTGATGTACCGGTTCGGGATACGCGACCTCGTGCTGCGCTATCGGCAAACCGCGGTAGGCATCGCTTGGGTCGTGCTTCAGCCGCTTGTCTCGGCGGGTATCTTTGCGATCGTATTCGGTCAGGTAGCCAAGTTGCCCTCCGGCGGCGTGCCATATTTCTTGTTTAGCTTTGTCGGCATGCTCGCGTGGAATGTCTTCAACAGCATTGTGAGCCGAGCCTCCAATTCGCTGGTAGCTAACCAAGCACTCGTCTCGAAGGTATTCTTCCCACGGCTCATGGTTCCACTTTCAAGCGTGATCTCGGTGCTGATCGACTTCGCGGTCAGTCTTGTGCTCTTGGTACTCCTGCTGTTCATCTATCGCGTGAATCCGGGATGGTGGATTCTGCTCACCCCAGTGTGGCTCGTCTGCACCATCTTGTTTGCTGCCGGCATAGCGGTCGCAGCGTCCGCGATCACGGTAAAGTACCGGGACGTCACCTACCTCCTACCGTGGGTGCTCCAGATACTGTTGTATGCCACACCAATTGCCTATTCGCTCAGCGCTGTACCGTCGCGATTGCAATGGTTGTTCCAGCTCAATCCGTTGACGTGGCTGATGGAAATAGTGCGCTGGACTATCCTCAATCAGCCTGCACCACCAGTCTGGGAACTGTTCGCCTTACCAGTGTGTTCCATGGTTGTATTTATCGGCGGTGTGCTGATCTTCCAGCGTTTCGAACGCGGCTTCGCGGACTTCATCTAACACAGTGGGAAGCACGGCGGACGAAAACAACACTGTGTCCGGGACACTGCAGCAACCTCACCACCTAATTGGATTCAGGTTTGGCGACAGGATCGCGAGTGCCGAGTTCTCTGCCTGGTAAGACCGCACTTGGTTTTGTTAGCGTATGGAAGGTGACGAACCATGCGCCATGCCGGAAGAGCGACCAGCATCGACTGCACTAACTACCGTAATTGCCTTCAAACCTGCGCTTTGCGGCACGTACTCATTGACCTCGGTGTCAGCACTGTAGAGATTCATTTGGATTAGGCCTCACGCAGAAAACAAGTCGTACCGTGCCAAGCGGGTTTCGATAGCCATGTCCCGACGTCCGATCGCGGCAGCACATCCACCACGTCGCATATTCGAGAGTTCCCGGTCGACGCTGGCGACACGACCAACAAAGTGGCCTTCATGGAGGAATTCGATGCCGTCCCGTAGCAGGAGAACCGTCCGTATTCCGCGAGTCCGGTCGGCGCGCAAGATACCTTTGCATCCAGGATTCTGCCGGCAGAACCACCGTCCAGTACCCTGAGTGGATGGGAACAGCACCGTGAGAATCGCGCTCGCCACAAGTTCCTACGCACCGTACGTCGGCGGTGTCGGAGAGCACGCTCGTAATGTCGCTCGGCATCTCCAGGAGCACGGACAAGACCTAGTCGTGCGGGCGATCAACCGCGAACGTGGTGTTGACATTGCGACCGTAAGCGGTGCCGAGATCCAGAGTCTGCCAGCACCGTTGCCAGCGCGCTCAGCGACAGCATGGCCCGATTCGTCACACCGGTGCCACGCGCCAGGAGCCATTGGCGTACCACTTTGGGCGCATCGCCCAGATGTCATTCGCGTGAACTACTCAGGCCCGAAAGTCACCTGTGCACGCATACTTTTCCGTCAATACAAAATTTCGATGGTGGCCTCCACGCAACGTGAGGCGATCACGGACGACCCCAGCGTGGTCATGCGTTCGCGATTCGCCGGCTGGAGTCTCCGACTGGCACAGGTTCCGGCGGCCTCTGCTACCGGTCGCTCGCAACTCGAAATTGACTACCTTAGAAAAACGTTCAGGCCACAACCGGAACCCGAAACCGTTGTGTTCAACGGCATCGATCTTGCTGAGTGCAGTGGAACGCCTCCAGAATCCCAGCAAGTCGGGCTCTGCGCCGCCCACTGCGAAATCGTTGAATTCATTGAATACGCCGTTAGCGATGAGCCCGATTGGCGTGATGAGAACCAGGGACCTCGCACTGACCCTAAAGCCGTGACCGTCGGCGATCGAGCATCGAACGGTCTCGACGATGAGGAGACTGCAGGTTTCGGAAGCATCAGCGGAATCCGCGGCAACTGTCCAATAACGCGCCTGCGAGAAGAATCAGACATCTCGTTGCGTCTGGGCGCGCTTGAAGAACGGATTGATTTCACGCCAAGGGCGATCGCGCATCACGTTGTGCTGCGTTCACGGCTCTACGGCTTCGTCTCGCGTCTGTTGCGGCGGAATGTTCAAACGACAGATATTTCCCGGCGACACTCCGCCCACCAGACCGCGAACCGAATGCGCGGTCACGCCGACGGAGATGCGGATAGACCCACGTTCCTTCGCCGGGTGACTGCGCCCGTAATCCTCACCCGGTCCATCGCTGAGCTTTCCGGTCTCGTCATCGGCTTCCCAGCCGCAGTAATCGCAAGACGTCGCGATCGCCGCAACGGTGTTGCAACCCCGTAGTGGAAAGCGAATGGCTGCTCGCATTCTCATAATCGACCACACCGCCGAACTCGGCGGTGCCGAAGTGGCGCTCAGCCGGCTTCTGGAAGCGATCGACCGGAAACGCTTCGAGGTGTCGGTGCTGTTGCTCGCCCCAGGCCCGCTCGTCGACCGGCTACGTGTACAGCACATACGAGTTGCAGTCCTCACCTCCTCGCAACGCCTTACTGCGGTGGGGCGTCTCGAAGCGGCGGCGTCCCCGTTCGCCCTCCTTCGCAACGCGATCGGAGCCCTATTTCTGGTGCCGAAAGTCGCGGCCGCGATCCGCAGTTCCCGCGCTGATATTGTCGTCGCCAATTCCCTCAAGTCTGCAGTGCTCACCGCTATCGCGGCGCCGCTTGCCGGTCGCGGATGGATTTGGCATCTACACGATCGGATTGCACCCGATTACCTTCCCCGTTCACTAGTTTTCGGCTTGCGTTCTCTTGCCCGTTGGTCACCACGCATGATTGTGACCAACTCGCAAGCGACTCGTCTCACGATCCCACGGGTTCCTGACGCCCGCATCGCGGTCGCATATCCAGGCGTCGATGTCACGGACACCGCCCGGTCGCTCGCACCCCGTCCGCCCGCAACGCCTCACTTCGGTCTACTCGGCCGGATTGCTCCGACGAAGGGGCAACGCGAATTTCTGCAAGCCGCGGCTCTTGTGATGCCCGACCGGCCCGACATTCGATTCTCGATCATCGGCGATGCCCTGTTCAACGACGGCCCGTTCGCGAACGAGATCCGGGCGCTACCCGCGGCTCTTGGTATAGACACGCGCGTGACATTCACAGGTTGGCTTGATGACCCGATGACGGAGGTCCGCACGCTGACCGCCCTCGTACACGCCTCACCGGTGGCTGAGCCCTTCGGGCAAGTGATAGTGGAGGCCATGCTCGCCGGAGTGCCAGTGATCGGAACCGACGCAGGCGGTGTCCGTGAAATCTTGGATGCGGACGGTCATAGTGAGTCGATCAGCGCGGGCGTCAGGCGCACTCAGTGCGGAGTGCTCGTAGAGCCTGGAAATCCAGTCGCGCTAGCAGCTGCGATTGTCTGGATGGCGGATCACGTGCTCGAACGCAATGCGATGGCAGAGCACGCGCGCGAAAGAGCGATAGTTCGATTCGACATCAGAAAATCTGCCAGTAAAACTGAACGCGCCTGGACCTGCGCACTCGGGCCAAAGGCCGTCGACCATTAGTCGGCTATCGTGGACGCACACTAAAAACTACACGGGAGAAAAGTGAAACTCCGCAACGAAGGACTCACCCGGAAGGAGTTGCTCCCTTCATCATGAGTGAGCTAACCGCCCGAGCAATCGCGTTCTACCTGCCACAGTTCCATCCTGTCCCGGAGAATAGTCAGTGGTGGGGTCCAGGATTCACCGAGTGGACTAATGCGGCTAAGGCCCGCCCCCTTTTTCATGGTCACCAGCAGCCTCATCTACCCGCAGACCTCGGATTTTACGACCTTCGACTTCCCGAGTCGCGCGCGGCACAGAGCGAGTTGGCTCTGGAGTACGGCGTCGAGGCGTTCTGTTACTGGCACTACTGGTTCGGTGCGGGCTCCCGCATTCTTCAGCGCCCGTTTACTGAAGTCCTCTCCCTCGGCGAACCATCAATTTCGTTCTGCCTAGGCTGGGCGAATCAGAGCTGGACCGGTATCTGGCACGGTGCTGACAACCGCGTGCTCATGCAGCAGACCTATCCGGGGCCCGAGGACGACCAAGCCCATTTCGACGCGATCGTCCAGGCATTCCGTGACGATCGTTACCTGCGCGTCGACGGTAAGCCCGTGTTTTACGTCTTCCGGCCGGAGGAACTGCCGGATGCTGCCGTGTTCGTAGACCGCTGGCAAGCGATGGCCAGACGAGCTGGCCTAGACGGGCTCTACCTCGTCGCGGAGGTCAGTGACCTGCTGGGAAAGGGGTCTCATTACACCCGCTTCGCCGAGGATGGATTCGATGCCGGGGTCTACGTTCGACTACCGGCTCAAACCAATCGCAGCAGCGTCTTGCGCATGCGAGTTCGACGCAAGCTCGGCGGGCCCGAGGTCTACCCCTATTCGACCGATCCAGCTATGTGGAATCCAGTTCGCGCCAATCCGCTGTTGCAGCCGAGCGTATACCCGAACTGGGACAACACCCCACGATCAGGCTCCCGCGGGCTTGCGCTTAGCGGCTCCGCACCCGAATTGTTCGCCCGCAACCTCGCCACTGCGATCGACACGATACGTGAGCGCCCCAACCAGGAACGTCTACTCTGGATCAAATCCTGGAACGAGTGGGCGGAGGGAAACTACCTCGAACCTGACTTGGAGTATGGTCGTGCCTGGCTCGAGACACTTCAGCGTGGGCTGAGCAAGTGACCGCTACGGTCGCGCGTCGACCTCTTCGAATTGCAATGATCTCGTATTACCTGCCCAGCGGCAGCAAGATCGGGGTCGGGTATCAAGTACACGAGCTGGCGAGCGAACTCGTGCGGCGCGGACACCATGTCGACGTCTTCAGCGAATGTCCGCCGGTTGAGGGCGCTATCTATGGTCATCGTCGAATCGAGCTTTCTGGCCGAATGCGCACTTTCCGGTTCGCACTCCACCTGCGCCGCGTGGACTTCGGATCCTACGACGTGTTGCACGCGCACGGCGACGACTATTGGTTGTGGCGTCATCGGGTGCCACGACACGTGCGGACGATCCACGGCTCCTGCTTCGAAGAGGCGATCCATATTCGCGGGTTCGGCGAGAAGCTCCGCATGCTGGCGTTGGGCCTCAGCGAGGTTCTGGCGAGTGTCGTAGCGGATGAAACGACGGTGGTCTCCCCCCGTACTCGACGCTGGACACCCTGGGTGAAGCGAGTTATACCCAACGGAGTCGACGCCAGCCGGTTCCGGCCCGACCAAACGATGCGGTCGAACATCCCCACCGTGCTCTTCGTCGGCACCTGGCACAACCGAAAGAGAGGCGCAGACCTCGCCCGAGTGTTTCAGCGCGACGTTTTGCCGGTGATCCCGCATGCTCGGCTCGAGATGGTCTGCAGGGATGCGCCTGCCGACCCGGGCCCGGGCATCACCGTGCTCGGCGAGTTGAGTGATGCGCAACTGATTGTGGCGTATCAGCGCGCATGGGTGTTCTGCCTACCCTCGGATTATGAGGGCTTTGGAATTCCCTATGTGGAGGCAATGTTGTCCGGTCTTCCAGTAGTCGCAACGCCGAATATAGGGGCTCGCTATGTGACTGATAAC
>JBDTAD010000366.1:0-5330 GCA_039924815.1 Lacisediminihabitans sp. | reverse complement strand
CTTCTGCGATGAGCAGCAGCGGCACGAGCGCGACGATGACTGCTGTCGCACCCCACCAGTCGATGCGCACCGAGGTGCCGTGAATCTTCGGCAGGTGAAGGAATTTGAACACCATGCCGAGAGCGGCGATGCCGATCGGAACGTTGATCAGGAAGACCCAGCGCCATCCGGCAATCCACAGGATTTGGTCAGTGCCCGCGAACAGTCCTCCGATGAGTGGGCCGAGCACGCTCGAGACGCCAAACACCGCAAGGAAATAGCCCTGGTATTTTGCACGCTCGCGTGGCGCAAGCATGTCCCCCATGATGGCTAGTGGCATCGACATGAGACCACCGGCTCCGAGGCCCTGCAGGGCCCGGAAGCCAGCGAGTTCAACCATCGAGGTCGAGAACGACGACATGATCGAGCCGATGATGAAGATGCCGATCGCGAAGACGAATAGCGGGCGTCGACCGAAGATGTCGGACAGCTTGCCGTAGATCGGGGTACTGATAGTCGAGACGATCAGATACGCGGTCGTTACCCACGCCTGAAGGCTGAGACCGTGCAGATCGTCACCAATGGTGCGGATGGCGGTGCCGACGACAGTTTGGTCAAGGGCCGACAGGAACATCCCGGCCATGAGGCCGAAAATAACGAGCATGATCTGGCGGTGAGACATCACCGCACCTGCGCCGGTTGAAACGGGCGCAGTCGGCGCCGAAAGTGAAGATGACATTCGTCCTCGATACAAGATAGAGTGCACGTAACTTTGCGCAGAGCAGCAAAGTTACTCCGGTTAAAGTAGTTCTTCGACCGAAATCGGCTGTGGACCGGCTGATATCGCCAAGGGCGAACATCCGACGCTGGATCCACGCTCAGCGAGCGCCTTCATCGCGGTGGTCGAATGATGCCTCCCAATTTTAGCGGCGTACCTGAAGATGTCGCTGAAGCGTTCCACCACCGCAGTGGTGAGTCCCCCGAGGTCCCGCGCAGGTTAGCGCTGCTTAAGCGAATATCGGTGCTCCGGGCGGCCAGCAGAGCCGTATCGCAACTCGAGCTTGATGACCTGACTTTGCTCCAGCTGAGTGAGAGCGCGTTGCGCTGTTGCGCGACTGATGCCCACGGCCACAGCTACGTCGGCGGCCGAGAGGCTGGTACTGTGCGAAGCGAGTGCGTCATAGATAAGTTGAAGCGTTGGTGCCAGTCGCCTCCGTTCCGTGTGGAGTTCTTCGGCGTGCGTTGGGCGGAGCAAGTCAAAGACCTTATTGATATCTTCTTGGGTGGCGTCATCCGGCCAATCGAGAATGTGAGTGTGCGCGTTTCGGAAAGTCGTTAGTCGTTCCTCGAGGGCGGCGAAACTAAATGGTTTGACCAGATAGTGCACTGCTCCCAGTTGCACGGCGAGTCGAACATTTTCAATGTCGGTCGCCGCGGAAATGATGAATACCGCGGGTGCCGATGAAGACGTGAGCAGGCGCCGCACCACGTCGAGGCCGCTGCCATCAGGTAGGTATATGTCCATCAGCACCAAGTCAGGCCGATGAGTTCGGACGAGTTCGAGTGCTTCCGCGGCGCTGTGGGCTTGCCCGATGACACGAAACCCCGCAACACGCTCGACGAAACCGACGTGCACCGAGGCCACGCGGTAGTCGTCGTCAACGACCAGAACGGTGAGGTGCTCGGAAGTCATGGTGTTGTAGCCGCTTCGGAATGCGGAGTTCGCGGTAGTAGAACGACAAAGTGCGCGCCTGGTCCCTCTGAGACGGAGATTGTCCCTCCGAGTTTGGTGACTGTGGTCTGCACGAGGACCAGCCCAAGTCCGCTATGACGGCCTAGCGCGTCGTTCTTGGTTGTGTAACCATTGCCGAAGATTTGCGTCGCCGAACCTGGTTCTATGCCTGGACCGTTGTCAGCGACCGTCACTTTCAATTCTTCGCGCGTCTCTATCACACTGACCTCGATACGTCGCGGTAGGGGTGCACCGATGAGTGCGTCGAACGCATTATCTATCAGGTTGCCGAGGATGGTGGTGAGAGCCTGCACCCTGCCGGGTGCTTCGCCGATGTTGGTTTCAGGTGCGAGGGTGAGTTCGATTCCTCTCTCATTTGCCTCCGCCGCTTTGCCGAGCATGAGGCCCACAATTTGCGGTGTGCCGATGTGCTTGCGAAGTGTCTGATCGAAATCGGCGCGAACGCCGCGAATCTCCTGAACGTAGTCGAGTGCTTCCGCGAAGCGGTCGAGTTCGAGCAGCCCCGCTATGGCATGCATCCGGTTGGAAAACTCGTGTTGTTGCGCCCGAATCGAGTCCATCAGAGTTCGTTCACCGTCAAGTTCTCGGGTCAGAGCGTCGACATCGGTGCGATCCTGCACCGTAACTACCACTCCGTGTGATCGACCCGCCAACGTCACAGGCATACGGTTGATCACCAGGCAGTGATCGTCAGTTACGACAATCGCATCCTTGACCTCGCTCGTGCCAGTGAGAGCTTCAAGAAGTGGGCCGGAATCGACCACGTCTTCGAGGAGCTTCCCGGAAGCGTCGAAGGGAAGGTTGAGAAGTCGTTGCGCCTCATCATTGACAACGCTGATTCTGGCAGCAGGGTCGATCGCGATAACACCCTCGCGGATGCCGTGCAGTGTCGCTTCACGTTCGAGCAGCAGACGCGCTATCTCATCGAGTTCAAGTCCAAATGTCCTGCGCTTCATTCGGCTTGCCAGAATAAGGGACGCAACGGCACCGAATGCAAGGACCACCAGAACCCAAAGGATGTATGAAGGCAGTTCGTGGAGCAGCTCATCCGATACCGAGCTCTCTTCGATGCCGGCCGAGACTTCACCGACGAGCGTGCCTTGCGGGCCGTAGAGCGGAGCGCGGGCGTTCGCGTTAACTCCGGTGATCCCTGAGTCGATACCGAGATGTACCTTGCCATCGCGAACGACGATTGGCTCATGGACCTTCTTGCCGATGAGGCCAGGGTCGGGATGAGAGTGGCGCACCCGGTTCATGTCTATGACCACCACGTAGGCCGCACCTGTTCGATGCGCTGTAGCCGAGGCAAGGTTCTGCACGCTCTGCTCGCAGGATGGACCACCGACCGCGAGACATGACCTGATGGTCGGAATTTCGGCAAAAGTCTCCGCGATCGCGGCCGCACGCGCCTGAAAGTCCTGATCGAGGTTTTCGCGTGCGGTCTGTGCGAAAAGTACGAACCCGACTGTAAGCGACAGCGTAAGGATCACCAGTTGAGCCAGAAATATCTGGCTCGAGATTTTTCTCACGCGTCGTCGCATGGGCTTGATTCTCTCAGTTGTGGACCGCTGCAGTATGTGAGCACAATGCGCAGAAATCGCTTCAATGATCACAAAGGGCGAATGGAGCATAAGCGCGACGTGGTGGGCACGGTCGGTTCATGATGGCACAACACAACCAGCGAAGTGACAGAGAGGTCAAACGCACATGGGCGCTCACAACCCGGACCATTCCCCCGTCTCCGGCAATGATGAGAACGCGGCGCGGATCGAGATCACTGGTCTCACCAAGCGCTATCTCACGCCAAAAGGCGAAGCGTTCACCGCTATCGAGAATGTCTCGCTCACGGTTGAAGCGGGTCAGTTTTGCGCGATCGTTGGACCGACTGGCTGTGGAAAATCGACCACACTTGCTCAGGTCTCTGGTCTGGAGCAACCCAGTGGTGGCTCAGTATCTGTTGGCAGCCAGCGCGTAAACGGCATCACCAAAGGTGTCAGCTACATGTTCCAGTCAGATTCGCTCTTCCCGTGGAAGTCAGTTCTCGAAAACGTGATGGTCGGTCCGATCCTTCTAGGCACACCTAAGCGCGAGGCCACTTCGCTCGCTCTGGACTGGTTGCGCCGAGTAGGTCTTTCCGGTTTTGAGGATCGCTATCCGCATCAGTTGTCCGGGGGTATGCGCAAACGAGTCGCAATGGCCGCTGCGCTCATCAATAACCCGAGGATCCTTTTGATGGATGAGCCGTTCGGCGCGCTTGACGTTCAGACCAAAGCCATCATGCAGACCGAGCTCTTGCAGTTGTGGGAGCAGTTCCGTCCCTCGGTGCTCTTTATCACGCACGACCTGGATGAGGCAGTTGCACTGTCCGACCGTGTTGTCATCATGACCAGCAGCCCAGGCTCGGTCAAAGATATCTTCGACATCGATCTACCCCGGCCTCGAGGCGATGTGCAGGAGATTCGACATGAGAAACGTTTCCTTGAGTTGCAGGGCCAGATCTGGTCGTCATTGAAAGACGAGGTCACGCGCGCGTACGAGCGAACGGCAGGTGCGGCAGCATGACCGCGCTCAGCGTCGACGGCGCCTACGTGATCGCCCCCGATAGCGAAATGCAGGCAACCGCCAGACGAGCGCGGTCTCGCCGAACGACATGGGTCTGGACAGGCCGGGTCCTTGCTCTGGTATTTGTTATCGGAGGTTGGCAGTGGTTCACCGCTGTCGGTTGGGTCGACAAGTTCTTCTACGGGCAGCCCTCGGGAATTTGGGCGAGCCTGGTGCATCTGTTCACCGTGGGCACCGCGTTCGGCACGATTTGGGAGAACCTGTGGATCACGGTTGAGGAAGCGATATATGGCTTTCTGCTCGGCACACTCCTGGGTGTCACCGTCGGTATCCTGCTCGGTGCAAACAGATATCTGGCAGATGTGTTCGGTCCATACATAAAAATACTGAACTCGATTCCGCGAATTGTGCTCGGCTCGATTTTCATCGTCGCCTTCGGCTTGGGAGTGTTCCCGAAGGTTTTACTTGCGGCGGTGCTGGTCTTCTTCGTCGTCTTCTTCAACGCCTTCCAAGGAGTTCGCGAGGTGGATCAGAATCTGATCGCGAACGTGCGCGTTCTCGGCGCGTCGCCTCTCCAGGTCGCCCGTCACGTCACTATCCCTTCGGCGATGACCTGGATCATCGCGAGCCTGCACACGGCATTCGGATTTGCCATTATCGGTGCGCTGGTCGCTGAGGTTCTCGGCGCGCAGCACGGAATAGGTCTGATCATCAGTCAAGCGCAGGGGACTTTTGATCCTGACACGGTGTATGCGGCCATGGTGATCATGGCTGTCGTCACCCTCGTAGCCGAATCTGCCATCGCGCTACTGGAACGGTCCGTGCTGAAATGGCGCCCACCGAGCCGGTCTGAGGCTCAGGCCATCTGATTCATCTCTCGCTTCATCCGTCGCAGCAAGGCCGAATCCCTCGGCACAATGAAAGGAACTACGAATCCCATGATGAAACGCACCATTAGTGCTGTCGCAGCAGCTGGAGCGATAGCGCTCTGTCTCGCAGCGTGCAGCGGAAACTCGGGAGACGGCAGTGCGGCCAC
>JBDTAD010000365.1:0-4973 GCA_039924815.1 Lacisediminihabitans sp. | reverse complement strand
GGTGAGCTCTGGACCGTGTTCAACTCGCACCTCAGCTATCGCCCAGCGCTGTCGCGCATCATCGGCTCGACCCGTCAGGTCGCCCGCAATGACAAATTCACGGTCACTGTGTCCACCCGGCGCTAATCGAGCTCGAAGGTAAGCGCGAAACCGCGTGCAGTGTCTCCGACGGTGATTCGCTGAAACGACGAGCGTACGACATCGCGAAGCGCCCAGGATGAGCGAACCCCCAGCGGGCAGCGGTGCGCGCGACGACGCCCAACTCAGGGTCAGACGCCGCGAGATCTTCCCGCGCCCGGTCCAGTCTCAGATCCCGCAGGTACGTGGTGGGTGTGGTTCCCAGAGAGCGTTGGAAACCTAGCTGAAGGGCACGAACCCCAACGTTGGCGTGGGCTGCGATCTCCGCGAGCGAGGTTATGGAGGCCGCGTTCGCGTGCATAAAATCGGCCGCGCGACGAACAGCGCGGTACTCCGACACCCCGCGACCGTCGTCGTCGAGCTCATGGGACGAATCGTGGTGTGCGGCAAGAAGAAGTCCGCGCAAGATTCTGCGGACGAGCGAATCTGTCAGGAGATCACGGTTGGGGGTGGGCCCAGGGTCAGCGAGACATCCTGCGAGCTGCCGCACCAGCGACCACCATTCGCGTGGTGGACCACTATCGAGATCGAGTGCGTTCTCGAAGTTGATCGCCTGCGAAACGGGGCGGTCGAGCATCGATGCGAGCTCGGCTTCGAGCGCGTGCCGATCGATCTTCACGCCGAGCATCCTTGTCGGTTCGCCCCACCCCTCGATAGTGGTGGGTCGCGTTGGTCCATGAATGACCGCGCGTTGAGGATTGCCGAGCGCGGACTGACGTCCATAGGTCAGCATGAAAGTGCCGGTCACGGGAGCATTCACCTGATACGAGTCGGCGAGCTCGCCTGTTTCGAGGTGTATCTCGCCGTTGTATTTGAGCCAGCCGAGAGTGACTGGTCCCTTGCTGACGGCGTGGGATTGCACTCCGAATGGCCTAGTGCGATCGAGCACGCGCAATGAGTGCGGATACCAGACCTGGCTGCCGACGATGAGCGCCTCGTCGATTTCTCGCGTGCCGAAGCGCATCGATTTAGTCGCGCGCTGCGGTTCGGTGGCGCCCGGAAGTTCGGTATCGCTCATGCAGACATCCTCACCCAGTTGCGTGGCACCCGCAATCGGTCGCCTATCCACTTTGCGAACGACATGGGGCGGCCGTTCCCTTCGGCACAGAGTATGAGTAGACCTAGTAGGTGTACTCAACGATGAGAGGACTGAGTCATGACCGTCACCGAACCGCGTGTTTCCGATTCCAGCCAAGAGAGTTCAACGCTCCGCCCGGGGCAGCTTTTCATCGGCGGGCAGTGGCGTGAAGCCAGCGACGGACAGCGTCGCGATGTCATCAATCCGGCTACCGCATCAGCCGTGTCGAGCGTAGCCTGGGCGACTGAGACCGATGTGGATGCCGCGGTTGCTGCAGCCCGGGCCGCCTTCGACAGCGGAGTGTGGTCGGGTCTGAGTGGTCGCGAACGATCACGCGTGCTGTACCGCGCCTCACAACTCATCCGCGAACGTGCGGACGAACTCGCGTACGCAGAAAGCACGGATGTCGGTAAGCCAATTGCCTTCTCCCGCGCAATCGACGTGAATACAGCAGCCGACCAGTATGAATATGTCGCAAGTCTCGCGCAGCACTTGGACGGCGCCACTAGGGAGACGCCCATGCCTGCCTTCGCCTATACGCGTCGCGAGCCGCTGGGGGTTGTGGTCGCGATCACCCCATTCAATTTTCCGCTCATCCTTTCGAGTACGAAGATCGCACCGGCGCTCGCTGCGGGCAACACCGTCGTGCACAAGCCAGCAGGCGACACTCCGCTGAGCGCCCTCATCATGGCGGATATTTTGGCCGAAGCCGGGCTCCCCGATGGAGTCTTCAACGTCGTTACCGGATCCGGTGCCGTGCTCGGAGATCGACTCGTGGGGCATCCGGATGTGGACAAGGTTGCGTTCACGGGATCCAGTGATGTCGGTCGTCATGTCGCCGCGCTCGCCGGAGAGACCCTTAAGTCAGTCACCGCTGAACTCGGTGGAAACGGTGCGAACATCCTCTTCGCCGATGCTGACCTTGACCAAGCGATTGAAACGATCATTGGTGCGTTCGTCTTTAATACGGGCCAGTTCTGCATGTCAGGACCGCGGCTGCTTGTGGAGAGGCCAATCTATGACACCGTGGTGGGCATCCTCGCGGGCGCGGTCGGGGGTGTACCCGTGGGAACTCCGACCTCCCCGGGCACTGTTGTAGGCCCGCTCGTGAATCTCGTTCAGCTCGAAAAGGTTGAAGCACTCGTGGAAGCTTCGCGGTCGGCGGGCGGTCAGGTCGTTGTGGGTGGCGAGCGGCTCGCTCTCGACGACGGTTTCTATTACAAGCCGACGGTTATTGCAGGCGTGTCGAATGACAATCCGGCCGTCCAGGAGGAGGTCTTCGGGCCGGTACTCACGGTTCAAGCATTTGACAGTGAGGAAGAGGCGATTCGCCTGGCCAACAGCACTGTGTATGGTCTAGCGGCGGGTATCCAGACGGGCAACATCGCGCGGGCGCACCGAGTTGCAGCGCGACTTGACGCTGGTATCGTCTGGGTAAATTCCTGGGCGCTACTTGACCCGGCGATCCCGTTTGGCGGGGTCAAGGAGTCGGGTTGGGGAAGGGAGTACGGACCCGAATCGCTGGCCTCGTATACCCGCACCAAGTCTGTGGTGATCTCCGTTCCGGACGCCGCTCTGTGACGATCGGGCTCCGGTCACGCGTCACCGAGTACGGCACCGAGATCCTCACCCGTTTTCCGGCGCAGGACTTGATCATCGCAAACGAGTACTGACGCGTCAGGCGCCTTCTGGCGGATGAACCAACAGTTCCACTCGGTCGCGCAGGTAGTCATCAAGACTCATCGTCATCTCGCCGCCGAGGCTGTGGCTCCAGCGCACAGAGGGGAGATCGTCCTGTAAAAAGAGCGGTCCGGTCGAGTCGCGCAGAGACGCCCGGTCCAGCGCGATCACTGGAGCGTTGAAGTTTACGGTTGCGCCCTTGGGTAGCCCGCTGCGCAGGGCGAGTGCGCGATAGCCGCGTCGCTCCTCGGCCGCGTTTGACTGAAACGTGGGCCTAGGGGTGTCGGTGACCCGAGTGATCAAGCCCGTCGCGTACAGGGTTTGGTCGTGCCCGAGAAGCAGGACTCCCAATCGCCACACCCGGCCTCGCGGAACGAAGACAGGGGGACGAACCAAGCCGAGAAGCAGGCGGCGGGTAGTGAGGTCGGCGCGTATCTCATCCTTCGCACCCGAACGCTCGAGGCGGCTCGCTACCTCCGCGAAGGTTTCGCGAATTTTGGTGACCGGCTCCGTCATACCAACGAGCCTACGACCGGTCGCTACCGTTTCCGTGCTGCGAGGCGAAGCGCCAGACTGCCGCGAGCAAGCGTTGCGGTGATTCGAGCTGGGGCATGTGGCCAGTCTCGGGGAGTTCCACGAATTCGGCACCGGGGATCGCGCTCGCATACGCCCGGCCGTAGGTCGGATCGACTACGCCATCGCTATCACCCCAGACCACCAAGGTTGGCACGGTGACCGATGCGAGACGCTCGCGCAGGGTCGGATCGACCATGGAAGGCTTGCCGCTGTAGACCGCGAGGGCCGCGCGGTTGCCTGCCATCACGGCCAGCTGCTCGGGCGCCATCGTGCTTGGGTCGATCACAAACGAAGCGGGGTTGAAGTAGCTCAGCCGGGCAATTTCGGGAAAGCTGAGTGAGAAGAAGTCGGCGACCGGGTGCCCTTCAAGTTGAATGCCGACAGCGTCGACGAGTTCGACGCCGCTGACTCGATCGCTCGCCAGCAGTGCGATCTCGGCTGCAATCCATCCGCCAATGGAGTTGCCAACGACAGTGACGTCGCTCAATTCAAGTGCGTCGAGCAGTGCCACGTACAGCGCTGCGAGCTGACGGATGCTGGTGAGTGAGTCTGCACGTTGAGTGCCGCTGTACCCGGGATGAATGGGGGTGATGACCCGCGCATTCTTTTCGCTGGTGAGCAGTCCGGCGAATCTGGCGACAGTAAAAGGACCGCCGCCGCCGTGGAGAAGCAGGAAGGCGCGACCGGATCCCTGGTCTGAGTAGTTGAGCTCGACCATTCCGAGCGGCGCGAGCTGAAGTTCGATGGTGGTGTTGGGCATGGGACACAAGCTATATCAATATGTTTATATAAACAAGTTGTTTCGGTACGGTACTCTGGGAGTATGTCGCACGAACTGAGTCAGATGGGACTCTCGATCAAGAGAATCCAGGTGCGTCACCACCGCGCAGCCGACGAGCGCCTCGCGCCGTTGGGCATCTCTCTAGTGCAATGGGATGCACTGCGACACATGCACGAGAACCCGGATGCATCGCTTCACGATCTCGCCCAGCTCACCTTTCAGACTGACCAGTCGTTTGGCACACTGGCAACGCGCATGATCGACCGAGACCTCATCGAGCGAGTACCGGGACCGGGGCGGGCGGTACGGCACCGCATGACGGCCAACGGTGAAAAAGTGCGGGTCCAAGCCGAGAAAGTACTCGCCAGCGTGCTCGCCGAATCCTTTGGTCGCCTGAGCGATGAGGAGCAGCAGACGTTTGGGGACCTGCTCGCCAAGATGGTGAGCTGAAAAGCCTCTCAGCGAAAGCCGAGCCTCGAAACGTCGCCGTAGAGTGACCTATGAGCAAAACGGATTCCACGCCCGAGCTTCTGCGTCTCGGCGTCATGGCTACTTCACGTAAGGCCGATGAGCGACGCCTCCCGATCCACCCCGCTCACCTCGAGCGAATCGACGCAGACCTGCGGGCAAACATGATTCTCGAGCGAGGCTACGGCGCGCGTTTTGGCATTGCTGACGGTGAGCTCGAGCCTTTGGTCGGGCGGATGTCCGACCGTGACG
>JBDTAD010000364.1:0-1629 GCA_039924815.1 Lacisediminihabitans sp. | reverse complement strand
GTATGACTCGGCCAAAGACCTGCAGGGTGCACTCGAGCGCTACCGCGAGGGCGTAAACCTCTTCGCCCAGTACGTCACCGACAAGGGTTACGACATGCGCTTCGCGATGGAGCCGAAGCCCAACGAGCCCCGCGGCGACATCATGCTGCCGACTGTTGGTCACGCGCTTGCCTTCATCGAGACCCTTGAGCGCCCAGAACTGTTCGGTGTCAACCCTGAGGTCGGCCACGAGCAGATGGCCGGGCTCAACTTCGCCGCTGGCATCGCCCAGGCGCTCTATCAGGGCAAGCTGTTCCACATCGACCTCAACGGCCAGCGCGGCATCAAGTACGACCAGGACCTCGTCTTCGCCCACGGCGACCTGGCCAACGCCTTCGCGCTCGTCGACCTCCTCGAAAACGGTGGCCCGGATGGCGGCCAGTCCTACACCGGACCTCGCCACTTCGACTACAAGCCCAGCCGCACCGAAGACATCACCGGAGTGTGGGACTCAGCCCGCGCCAACATCCAGAATTACCTGCTACTCAAGGAGCGTGCCGCGGCATTCCGCGCTGACCCGGAGGTGCAGGAGGCTCTCATCGCTTCGCGCGTTCCCGAGATTCAAGTGCCGACGCTCGGCGAGGGCGAAGGCTACAACGAGCTGCTCGCCGACCGCGCCTCCTTCGAGGACTTCGACGCCGACTCGTACTTTGGTGCCAAGGGCTTCGGCTTCGTGCGCCTCAACCAGCTGGCCCTAGAGCACCTCATGGGTGCCCGCTAACGGTCACTAGCCTTCCGGTGAGGTCTGGCTTTCTGCTCTTCGTTCAACGAACAAGCAGCCGAATGCCAGACCTCATTCCCCACGCACGACCTTTCATTATTCAGGAGGGTATGGGACCAGTGAGGCTGAAGAGACGGATGTCGATCTCAGATGTCGACTCCAGTCTCGCCAGTCACACACCCTCCTGAATAATGAAAGTGCACTGACAAGAGGAGCAGCATGACACTCGTCGCGGGCATCGACTCGTCCACCCAGAGTTGCAAGGTGGTCATTCGTGACCTCGCGACAGGCGATATTGTTCGAACCGGACGGGCACCACATCCCGCGGGTACCGAGGTCGATCCGAACGCGTGGTGGGATGCACTGCTCGCCGCGATCGACGACGCCGGCGGCTTCAAAGGCGTCTCAGCCTTGTCAGTCGCGGCTCAGCAGCACGGCATGGTCGTGCTGGATGCCGAGGGCCGCGTCATCCGCCCGGCCCTGCTCTGGAACGACACCCGCTCCGCGCAGGCCGCGAAGGATCTCATCGCCGAGGTCGGCGCTGCGGAGTACGCCGAGCGCACCGGCCTAGTCCCCGTGGCAAGCTTCACGGTGACCAAGGTGCGCTGGTTGCGCGACAACGAGCCGGAGAACGCGGCCAGGGTCGAAGCTGTTGTGCTCCCCCATGACTGGCTAATCTGGCGCCTTCGCGGCTACGGGCCCGAGGGCGAGAGCGTGAACGGCCCGCGGCTGGAAGAGCTGGTCACCGACCGCTCCGACGCGAGCGGCACCGGCTATTGGAACCCCACGACGGGACGCTACGACCGCGAGCTGTTCGAACTGGCACTCGGCCATGCCGCTATCTTGCCCCGTGTCATGAAGCCGGGGGC
>JBDTAD010000363.1:0-3815 GCA_039924815.1 Lacisediminihabitans sp. | reverse complement strand
GAGAAAGGCCGCACTGCCACCCGCAGCAGGAGTGCTCGTATTTGCGCGAGACCACGCCCAGCAGAAGTCTTTGGGCCGTGAGGCGAGGCAGCAGAACCTTCTGGGAACGATGCTTGCGCGGCAGCCGCTCGAGGGCCGGGCATTCATTGTCATCGACGACGTTGTCACCACGGGGGCGACCCTCGGTGAGGCCATACGGGCTATCACGGCGGCCGGTGGTGAGGTGCTGGGTGCTGCCGCGGTGGCGAACACATCGCGTCAATCCGACCACTTTCTGAGATCACGGAGCAAACTCGTGACTTCCCCAGACGACGGTACTACGGTGAGCAAAAGAGGTGCACAGGTCGTCCCTGGTTCCACCGGGGGCGATGCGGCACGGTAACTGGGAGGACGCCATGGACATTTCCATCAACGGTCGCAACCTAGGGATCACGGATCGATTCCGAGACTATGCCACCGAAAAAGCGGAGAAGATAGCCCACCTCGCAGACAAGGCATTGGCCTTCGAAGTCAAGGTCTCTAGGCACGCGGAGAAGAACGGATCGAACGGCGATGATCGCGTCGAGCTGACGGTGATCGGGCCAGGACCTCTCGTACGCGCGGAGTCCACCGGATCGGACAAGTACGTCGCCTTCGACCTCGCCCTCGACAAGCTGGTCGAGCGAGTGCGTCGCATGAAGGACCGCCAGAAGGTTCACCGCGGCAAGCGCCGCCCCACATCTCTCGCGGAGGCGAGCGCCGACGGGTTTAGCGTCGTCGACATCCGCCCCGCCACGGCGGAGACGATGGAAAAGGTGCGCACGGGCTCCATCGCCGTAGTCGATGGCGAGCCCGCGGAGGTCGAGGAGGACGACTGGAGTCCGGTCGTTATTCGCAAGAAGGTGTTCGCCGCCATGCCGATGACAGTGGATGACGCGCTCTATCGAATGGAGCTGGTCGGCCACGACTTCTACCTCTTCATCGACGCGGAGACGGACCGCCCGAGTGTGGTCTACCGCCGTAAGGGATGGGACTACGGCGTTATCGGACTCGACGTCGAGGTTGATGAAGTTGCAGCAGTGGGGCACGCGCGTAAGCGCTGACGCTCGATCGTCGGGCGTACCCGTTTCACGGGTGCGCCCGACGTCTCTCTGAGGTTGTGCGGGGGCAAAGCCCAGCGTTTGCCCGACTAGGCTTGCTAGCATTACGGACTGCTAACGGTCGTGCCTTTGTCGCGTGCCGATCCGGCGATTCGTGCGGGATTTCCCGTACCCGGCACGATGCACCGCGACCCGTGGTGTGGCTGTGACGCAAGAAGACCTGTGACTTAGAGCAAATTGGAGTAATCGGTGGCCAACGTTCTCGAACGAGTGCTTCGCGTCGGCGAAGGGCGAACCCTGCGCAGGCTGCAGCGCTACGCGGCGGCAGTGAATCATCTCGAAGAAGACTTCAAGGAACTCACTGACGAGCAATTGAAGAACGAAACCGTGGAGCTGCGCGAGCGCTACGCGAGTGGTGAGTCTCTGGATGACCTGCTACCAGAGGCGTTCGCTGCCGTTCGCGAGGCATCCGTTCGCACGCTGGGCCTCAGGCACTTCGACGTGCAGCTCATGGGTGGCGCCGCTCTCCACCTCGGAAATATCGCCGAGATGAAGACCGGTGAGGGCAAGACCCTGGTGGCAACGCTCGCCTCCTACCTCAACGCGATTCCCTCGCGCGGAGTGCACGTCATCACCGTCAACGACTATCTCGCGAGCTACCAGTCGGAGCTCATGGGGCGTATTTTCCGGGCGCTCGGGATGTCCGTGGGCTGTATCGTCTCCGGCCAGGACCCGCAGGAACGCCGCGAGCAGTACGAGGCGGACATCACCTACGGCACGAACAACGAGTTTGGTTTCGATTACCTGCGCGACAACATGGCCTGGCAGTCGAGCGACATGGTGCAGCGCGGTCACAACTACGCGATCGTCGACGAGGTTGACTCGATTCTGATCGACGAAGCCCGCACCCCGCTCATCATTTCCGGTCCGTCGTCGGGTGAGGCCAACCGTTGGTTCAACGAGTTCGCAGCGCTGTCCAAGCGACTCGTTCCCGAGGTTGACTTCGAGGTAGACGAGAAGAAGCGCACGGTTGGTGTTCTTGAGCCTGGCATCGAGAAGGTCGAAGATTACCTCGGCATCGACAACCTCTACGAGTCGGCGAACACACCGCTGATCTCGTTCCTCAACAACGCCATCAAGGCCACCGCCCTGTTCAAGAAAGACAAGGACTACGTCGTGATGAACGGCGAGGTTCTCATCGTCGATGAGCACACCGGCCGCATCCTGATGGGCCGTCGCTACAACGAGGGCATCCACCAGGCCATCGAGGCAAAAGAGGGAGTTGCAGTCAAGGCCGAGAACCAGACCCTCGCCACGGTGACCCTGCAGAACTACTTCCGTCTCTACAAGAAGCTCTCCGGGATGACCGGTACGGCCGAGACTGAGGCCTCAGAGTTCATGAGCACCTACAAGCTCGGTGTTGTGCCGATTCCGACCAACATGCCGATGCGTCGCTTGGACAAGCCCGATCTCGTGTACAAGAACGAAGAGGCCAAATTCAACCAGGTGGTTGAAGACATCGCGCGTCGTCATGAGAAGGGTCAGCCGGTCCTGGTCGGTACGACAAGCGTTGAAAAGAGCGAGTACCTCTCCAAGCTCCTCGCCAAGCGCGGCGTCAAGCACGAAGTGTTGAACGCGAAGAACCACGCGCGTGAGGCCGCTATTGTGGCCCAGGCCGGTCGCCTGGGGTCAGTCACGGTTGCCACCAACATGGCTGGTCGTGGTACCGACGTCATGCTCGGTGGTAACGCCGAGTTCCTTGCGGTCGCAGAACTCAACGCTCGCGGACTCAGCCCGGTTGAGACCCCGGAGGAGTATGAGGCCGAGTGGGATCAGGTCTTTAAGCGGGTCAAGGCCACCGTGGCTGAGGAAGCGACCAAGGTCGTCGAGGTCGGTGGTCTCTACGTGCTCGGTACCGAGCGCCACGAATCGCGTCGTATCGACAACCAGCTTCGTGGTCGTTCCGGTCGTCAGGGCGACCCGGGGGAGAGCCGCTTCTATCTTTCCCTCGCGGATGACCTGATGCGCCTGTTCAATTCGGCCGCTGCAGAGTCCCTGATGGGTCGCGGCAACGTTCCGGAGGACCTTGCGATCGAGTCGCGAGTCGTCAGCCGCGCTATCCGTAGCGCGCAGTCTCAGGTTGAGGCGCGCAACGCGGAGATCCGCAAGAACGTGCTCAAGTACGACGATGTTCTCAACCGTCAGCGTGAGGCGATCTACGGCGACCGTCGTCATATTCTCGAGGGCGACGACCTTCAGGGGCGTACCGAGAAGTTCCTCGAAGACGTCATCACCGAGGTCATCGATTTGCACAGCGCGGAGGGCCACTCCGACGACTGGGATCTCGAGGCACTGTGGACTGAGCTCAAGACTCTGTATCCAGTCTCGATCACCATCGACGAGCTCTACACCGAGGCAGGATCGCGCAACAACATCACGCGCGATTTCTTGTACGACGAGGTGCTCTCCGACGCGAAGGTGCAGTATCAGAACCGCACAGAGCAGCTGGGGGAGCCCGCCATGCGCGAGCTCGAGCGCCGAGTTGTGCTCTCGGTCATCGACCGCCGCTGGCGCGACCACCTCTACGAGATGGACTACCTCAAGGACGGTATCGGGCTGCGGGCGATGGCCCAGCGCGATCCGTTGGTCGAGTACCAGCGCGAGGGCTTTTCTCTGTTCCAGACCATGATGGATCAGATCCGCGAGGAGTCGATCGGCTTCTTGTTCAACCTCGAG
>JBDTAD010000362.1:0-3246 GCA_039924815.1 Lacisediminihabitans sp. | reverse complement strand
GGCGTCGCGAAGACCCTGCTCGTGCGCACGCTGAGTCGTGCACTTCAACTCGAGACCAAGCGGGTGCAGTTCACCCCAGACCTGATGCCAGGAGACGTGACCGGCTCGCTCGTCTACGACGCGAAGTCCGGCGATTTCGAATTCCGGGCTGGCCCGGTCTTTACCAACCTGCTGCTCGCGGACGAAATCAACCGCACACCACCGAAGACGCAATCCGCACTGCTCGAAGCGATGGAAGAGCGCCAGGTGAGCGTCGACGGCGTGAGCCGTCCGCTTCCCGTGCCGTTCATGGTGGCCGCGACCCAGAACCCGATCGAGTACGAGGGCACCTACCAGCTCCCCGAGGCTCAACTCGACCGTTTTCTGCTCAAACTCGTGCTCGACATCCCGGAGCGTGACAACGAGATCGAGGTACTCACGCGAAGTGCCGCCGGCTTCAACCCTCGGGATCTCGGCGCTGCCGGGGTGTCTCCCGTGCTCGACGCCGCCGGGCTTGCTGCGGCCCAGGCTGAGGTTGCCCGAGTCGCAGCCAGCGCGGATGTGCTTGCCTACGTCGTCGACCTCGCCCGCGCCACGAGGCAGAGTCCGTCGGTGAAGCTCGGCGTGAGTCCCCGCGGCTCCACCGCACTGCTGTCGGCGACCAAGGCATGGGCGTGGCTCACCGGCTTCGATGCCATCACCCCTGACCACGTGCAGGAGATGGTGCTGCCGGTGTGGCGGCACCGCATCCAGCTGCGTCCGGAGGCCGAGCTCGAGGGCGTGTCGGCCGACACCATCCTGCGGTCCATCCTGCAGCAAGTGCAGGTGCCGATCTAACAATGCGCACTCTCTGATGGGCTGGACTGTCTGATGGCACTGTCTGGCCGGTTCGTTCTCCTCGTCGCCTTCGGCGCGGTGCCGCTTGTGGTGCTCGGCAACCCGTCGGTGCTCGGGCTGTGGCTGCTCTTGGTCGTAGTGCTCAGCATCATCGACGTCGTAGCGGCAGGCTCGCCGCGCCGGTTGCGAGTCTCCCGGGAGCTGCCAGAGCGGGTGCGGCTGGGAGAAGCAGTCGACTCGACGCTGTTCATCACCAACGCGGGGAGGCGGCGCATCACGGGAATCGTGCGCGACGGCTGGCAGCCGTCTGCCGGCGCACAACCTACCCGCGCGCCACTGTCATTACCGCCAGGAGAGCGGCGCGCGTTCAAGGCCACTCTCACACCGTTCCGCCGCGGCGAGCGCAGGGTCGCGCAGGTGACGGTGCGCTCCTACGGGCCACTGGGTCTCGTGGCCAGACAGGCGACGCTGCAGGCTCCGGGGGCCATCCGGGTGCTGCCACCGTTCAACGCCCGCAAACACCTCCCGTCACGGCTCGCCAGGCTGCGCGAGCTCGATGGTCGAACCAGTGTGCAAATCCGCGGGCAGGGTACCGAATTCGACTCGTTGCGCGAGTACGTGCGCGGGGATGACGTGCGCTCGATCGATTGGCGAGCCACGGCCAGGCGACAGGATCTGGTGGTGCGCACCTGGCGCCCTGAGCGAGACCGCAGGGTGGTCATCGTGATTGACAGTGGACGCACCTCCGCCGCCCGCATCGACAACGAGCCGCGCCTCGACACCGCCTTCGAATCATCCCTGCTGCTCGCCGCCCTCGCCTCCAAAGCGGGTGACCGCGTTGACCTCGTGATCTACGACCGACGCACGCGGGGTCGTGTGCAGGGCGCAAGCGGCCCTGAGCTGCTCTCCCGCATGGTGAACACCATGGCTCCGGTCGAACCGGAGCTCATCGAGATGGACTGGGCCGTCGTTCCGGAGCTGGTGCGCTCGATCACCAGCCAGCGCGCGCTCGTCGTGCTGATGACGTCGATCGATGCGCCGGGAGCATCCAGGGAACTGCTCGCCGTGTTGCCTCAGCTCACCCGTCGTCACACCGTGGTGGTCTCCTCCGTGACGGACCCGACGGTACTCGAGGCTACCCTCGACCGGGTCGACCGCGAGAGCGTCTACCGCGCAGCATCCGCCGAGCGCGCGATGCTCGACACGGCGCGCGTTGCTGCCGCCATCCGCCAGCTTGGTGCGGATGTCGTCACGGGTGCCCCGCAGGCGCTCCCGCCCGCGCTGGCCGACCGCTACATCGCGCTCAAGGCCGCCGGCCGCCTCTAGCACGCCCGTCGCCTCACCGTGGTGCATTTCGCCCAAATGAAGGAACGCTCCACGCGGTCGCCCGTGTTTACGGGGGTGGCGAAAGGGTGGGAGCGCTCCACTCCTTCATTTGGGCGAAAATCGCCGGGAAAGTGCGGGGGACGAATGGCGCGGTCGCCGGATGCGCGAAAAGCGGCCGGTCCCAGTGGGGCCGGCCGCTTCTGCTGTGGTGCTGGTTACTCTCCGACGCCTACCGGGTCAGCGGCTTCGTTGGCGGTCTGAGCGGGCTTGGCGATCTCGGCACGCAGCTTGTCGCCGAGGCCAGCATCCACCTGCGTCCAGTACCAGAGGAAGCGCTCCTTGATGCGGTCGACCGTGAGCCCCTTGTACTGACCGGTGAGGGTCTGCAAGAAACGAGCCTTCGACTCGTCGGAGAAGACGTCACGGTACAGCGTTCCGGCCTGGCCGAAGTCGTCATCCTCTGAGCGCAGAGTCTGGGCGGCACGCACGAGCGCGCCATCCGTCTCCCATCCGCTGTCCACCGTGAGCGACGGGTCTGCCTCGGGCCCACCATACGAGTTCGGCGTGTACACCCGCGCCGGCGACTCGTTGTAGTGGTACTGCATGCTGCCCTCGTGCATGTAGGTGGTGACCTTTGCCGCGTGCGGCTGGTTCACCGGCAGCTGGTTGTAGTTCGTGCCGATACGCGCGCGCTGGGCGTCCGGGTAGGAGAACATGCGAGCCATCAGCATCTTGTCTGGGCTGATGTCGATGCCGGGCACAAGGTTCGACGGCGCGAACGCGGCCTGCTCGATCTCGGCGAAGAAGTTCTTCGGGTTGCGGTTCAGCGTGTAGTGCCCGACCTTGATCAGCGGATAGTCCGCGTGTGCCCAGACCTTGGTGATGTCGAAGGGATTGAAGCGGTAGGTCTTCGCATCCTCGTACGGCATGATTTGCACGTAAACTTCCCAGACAGGATTGTCGCCCCGATCGATCGCCTCGTACAGGTCGCGACGGTAGTAGTCGGCATCCGATCCTGCGAGCTTCTCGGCCTCTTCGTTGCTCATCGCCTCAACACCCTGCTGGGAGAGGAAGTGGTATTTGACCCAGAAACGCTCGCCTTCT
>JBDTAD010000361.1:0-4609 GCA_039924815.1 Lacisediminihabitans sp. | reverse complement strand
GATACAAAATTCTGGGAGTCTTTTGGCCGGGTGGCGTTGTTCCTTGTCGTTCAAGTGCCCATCATGCTCGTGCTCTCACTCACCGCTGCTCTAGCACTCGACAGCGCGCGGCTGCACGGCTCGAGCTTCTTTCGCATTGCGGTCTTCCTGCCGTATGCGGTGCCGGGTGTCGTCGCAGCGCTGATCTGGGGCTTCATCTACGGCGACCAGTTCGGGCTAACGGCGAGTGTCAACTCGATCCTCGGACTCCATCTACAGCCGCTCAGCTCTTCGTGGATCCTTGCGTCGATAGGAAACATCGTCACCTGGGAATTCATGGGCTACAACATGCTCATCTTCTACGCTGCGCTGCGAGTCATCTCGCCGGAACTGTACGAGGCCGCGGAGATCGATGGAGCCGGAGCCATTCGAATCGTGTTCGGTATCAAAATTCCAGCTTTGCGGAGTGCGATAGTCATTGCCATTGTCTTTTCCATCATCGGCAGTTTTCAGCTCTTCAATGAGCCGACACTTCTCAAGACGCTCGCACCTAATGCAATCACCAGCTACTTCACACCCAATATGTACGCGTACAACCTGTCGTTCGCTGGCCAGCAATTTAACTACGCCGCGACCGTAGCCATCGTCATGGGGGTTATCACAGCCGTCATTGCCTACGTTGTGCAACTACGTGGAACCCGAGAGGAGGACCGCTGATGGCGACAGCACCTACCTCGACGAAGGTGGTTCGGCGTAGCTCGACCCGGCGTGCGTACGTTCGGGCGAAACCCGGCGCGCATAACACCAGCCGGCAGCGCAAATCGATCATCCTCACCATACTCATGGTGGTCTTCGTGGTCTACTCACTGGTTCCACTGCTGTGGCTCATTGTCAACGCAACCAAGGACCAGCCCGATCTGTATTCGTCGTTCGGCCTTTGGTTCGGCGATAGCTTCTCACTATTCCAGAACATTGCTGACACCTTCACTTACCACGACGGCATCTTCCTGCACTGGTTCGCCAATACCCTCCTCTACGTTGTCGTCGGTGCCGGAGGTGCAACCGTGCTTGCCACAGTGGCCGGCTACGGGTTGGCAAAATATCGATTCCCGGGCAAGCGGGCTGTCTTCGCAGTGATTCTTGGAGCGGTTGCTATTCCCGGCACCGCGCTCGCCGTCCCCACGTTCCTGCTCTTCAGCCAGCTTGGGCTTACCAACACACCGTGGTCGGTCATCCTGCCCTCTCTCATCAGCCCTTTCGGCCTCTATCTCGTCTGGATCTATGCGATCGATGCCGTTCCGAACGAACTTCTCGAGGCTGCGCGTGTTGACGGCGCAAGCGAGTTCCGAACCTTCTTCACGATCTCGCTACGCCTCCTAGCGCCCGGCATCGTCACGGTCATGCTCTTCGCTATCGTCGCGACCTGGAACAACTACTTCCTGCCGCTGATCATGTTGAGCGATCCCACCTGGTATCCGCTCACCGTCGGCCTTAGCCAGTGGAGCGCCCAGGCCACGGGTGTTGCAGCGCAGCCCATCTTCAACCTGGTCATCACCGGCTCCTTGCTGACTATCCTGCCCATCGTCATCGCCTTCCTCTTCTTGCAGCGGTTCTGGCAGTCGGGGTTGAGCATGGGCAGCGTCAAGCAATGACGGTGCCACCCCACAACCCGCCCTCGATGTCCTGTCTAATCCTCATCAACAAAGAAGTGAAAGGAAAACTATGAAGAGCACGACACGCACGACGTCGGCACTGCGCCGCGTCGCAACCGCTCTGGTAGCAACAGCAATGATCGGTGCGAGTCTCGCCGCCTGCTCGAGCGAAACGACCGGTTCATCGACATCCAGTAGTAGTTCGGATGTTGCTGCCGCGTTAAAGAAGGGCGGCACCATCACCTACTGGTCGTGGACGCCATCGGCTGAAGCTCAGGTCGCTGCGTTCGAGAAGGCGTACCCGAAGGTTCATGTGAAGCTCGTGAACGCAGGCACCAACACCACCGAGTACACGAAGCTGCAGAATGCCGTCAAGGCAGGGTCGGGAGCACCCGATGTTGCTCAGGTCGAGTACTACGCCCTCTCACAGTTCGCGCTCGGCGACGCGTTGGTGGACTTAAAGCCATATGGGTTCGACTCGCTAAAAGCTGACTACACCCCTGGCCCGTGGAGTGCGGTCAATATCGGTGACAAGTTGATCGGCCTACCGCAGGACTCGGGCCCCATGGCTCTGTTTTACAACAAGACGGTCTTCGACAAGTACGGACTCACCGTACCTAAGACCTGGGACGAGTACGTTGCTGACGCTAAGAAGTTACACGCGGCCGATCCGACGAAATACATCGCGAGTGACACGGGGGACTCCGGATTTGCGACGAGCATGATCTGGCAGGCAGGCGGTCATCCGTTCACTATTGATGGCAGCAAGGTATCGATCAACCTGCAGGATGCGGGCACAGTGAAGTGGACCTCAGCGTGGAACGAACTCGTTGAGAACAAGCTGCTTGCTACGACGCCAGGCTGGAGTGATGAGTGGTACAAGGCGTTAGGCAACGGGACTATTGCCACACTGGTGACTGGTGCCTGGATGCCGGGCGTGCTCGAGTCCTCGGTGAAGGATGGCTCCGGCCAGTGGCGGGTTGCCCCGACCCCCACTTATGACGGCACCGCAACCAACTCGGAAAATGGAGGTGGTGCACAGGTCGTCATGAAGCAGAGTAAGAACCCGGCGCTCGCGGCCGGCTTCCTCAAGTGGCTGAATAATTCGCCGGCGAGCATCGATGTGTTTCTGAAGTCCGGTGGATTCCCATCGACGACGAAGGCACTGAACTCCAGCGACTTCCTGGCTTCGGCACCTGCCTACTTTGGTGGGCAGAAGATCAATGAGGTGCTCGTCCAGGGTGCCAAGGATGTGAAGACTGGCTGGTCGTACTTGCCGTTCCAGGTGTACGCGAACAGCATCTTCGCCGACTCGGTTGGACAGTCGTACGCGAACAATACAGACCTGAATGTCGGGCTTAAGGCTTGGCAGAAGGCGCTGGTCGAGTACGGAAACCAGCAAGGTTTCACCGTCACGTCGAAGTAAAGCGCCCTGCGGCGTGGCCGGCCTCGAGAATCGGGGCTGGCCGCGCTGGCACGTCGGCACAAGCGGCACATTATGGAGAGGTACATGAGTTCGTTCGAAATCGACGGAGACGACTTCGTCCTCGATGGCCGACCTTTCCAGATCATTTCAGGCGCCATCCACTATTTTCGAGTACACCCTGATCTCTGGGCCGATCGCATTCACAAGGCCAGGCTCATGGGCCTCAACACCATCGAGACGTATGTGCCCTGGAACCAGCACGAACCGCAGCGTGGCTCATGGCAGCAGTCCGGTCGGCTGGATTTGTACCGCTTCCTCGAGACGATCGCCGCCGAGGGCATGTATGCGATAGTGCGGCCTGGCCCCTATATCTGTGCAGAATGGGACAACGGTGGTTTGCCCGCGTGGCTATTCGCGCAGTCTGGTGTCGGCATTAGGCGCAATGAGCCGCAGTTTATGGATGCAGTCAGTGGCTACCTGAAGAAGGTGCTCGCCATCGTGGAGGCGTTGCAGATCACGCAGGGCGGTCCCGTAGTTTTGGTGCAGATTGAGAACGAGTACGGCGCGTATGGTAACGATTCCGAATATCTCGAGGCACTAGTTGCTGTGACGCGCGGCGCCGGTATCACGGTGCCTTTGACGACCGTGGATCAACCGCAGAGTCACATGCTCGAGGCCGGTTCGGTGCCCGGGCTGTTGAAGACAGCATCGTTCGGGTCACGCTCGACCGAGCGACTGGCAACGCTTCGCGAACATCAGCCGAGTGGCCCGCTTATGTGCTCGGAGTTCTGGAACGGCTGGTTCGATCATTGGGGAGAACACCATCACGTCACGTCGGTGGCCGAGAGCGCTGCTGAGCTGAATGATCTGCTTGCGGCTGGGGCATCGGTAAATCTATATATGTTCCACGGCGGCACGAACTTTGGGTTCACGAATGGTGCGAACGATAAGGGAGTGTATAAGTCGCTTGTGACGAGCTATGACTATGACGCACCTCTGGATGAGGCGGGCAACCCGACAGCAAAATATTGGGCTTTCCGCGACGTGATTGCGAAGTATGCACGTGTTCCTGACGAAAAGCCCATGGTGGCGGCCCCTGCCTCAGAGATTACGGTGACGTTGGGGGAAGCTGTGAGTCTTCTCGCACACCCCGATTCTTTTGGCAAATGGAGTCAGCATGACGGGCTGCCCACGCTGGATGAACTTGGACATTACGGTGGCGTTGCGTTGTACGCGACTGAGATTGATCTGGCTGAACCTGCCGTCCTCGAGCTCGAAGAGGTGCGCGACAGGGCGTATGTTTTCGTCAATGGCGCGCGGCTCGGTGTGCTAGCTCGCGACCATAAGGAACGTGCGATTGCACTTGCGCCAGCCCGCGGAACCCTGACAATTCTGCTGGAGGATCAGGGTCGCGTGGACTATGGGCCGCGTATTGGCGAACCCAAGGGGCTGATCGGCCCGGCCCGGCTGAATGGCGAATCGATAGATCGATGGAGCATTATGCCGCTCGATCTCGGTTCGCTCGCGGCGGTGACAGCGGCACTTGACAGGG
>JBDTAD010000360.1:0-5326 GCA_039924815.1 Lacisediminihabitans sp. | reverse complement strand
TGAAGAACAGGCAGGGCGAATGCAGGCGGCACTGTCGCCGGTACTCGTCATTGGCCCTGATTTTCTGGCGGGCCAGCGCGACGCAGACGATATGGCGCACACCATGGTGCAGGCGGTGCAGGCGTTTGCCAATGCCGAGCGTGCGCGCCAAGAAAACACGTCGCAACTCGACGCAGATTCAGCGCCAGTGCCGCCTGCGCGCCCAGCCCAAGAACTTCAGGCCGCACTGATCGAGATTTACACCTGCGGGTCGGGCTATCTCGCGGATCGCTGCGACTCTGACTGTGTGGTTCGCACAATGACTCAGATCATGGGCGAGTTCGGCGACCTCGCTCCGGCTGGCTAGCGCGCACGCGGTTCAGAGCGGCGAACGCTCACGGCAGTGCCGCTTATGCGGCTCGCCACAGGTGCATGCCCGCGTAGCTCTGCCAGGGTGACCACAGCGCCCCATGCCCTGCGAGTGCTGACGGATCAGTGGGCAGGCCCAGCCGCTCCGAGCCGTGCCGGATGCCGAGATCACTCGTGAGCAGCGCATCCGGATCTCCGAGAGCGCGCATGCTCACATAGCCCGCTGTCCATGCGCCGATTCCCGGATAGCTGGTGAGCGTCTTGGTCAGCTGCGAGCGAGACAGCCCCCAGTGCAGGTCCAGGCGACCCGCCGCGATCTCGCCCGCGATTCCGATGATGGCGTCGATTCGTTTTCCCGGTCCCCGCAACACGTCGCGTCCGTGCTCGGCGATGCGTGCGGCGGTTGGGAAGAGCAGTCCCCATGGGGTGGGGTCGCCGAGCGCGTAACTGAGGCCGCCGAGCATGGTGCGGGCGGATGCGACAGAAATTTGCTGCCCGATCATGGCGCGAAATAGCGTCTCTTCGATGTCGACGGCTCCTGGCACCCGGATGCCGGGGTGGGCGGCAACGCTCGGTGCGAGCTCGGGGTCGCGGCTCAGCGCCGAGTCGATCCGGATCGGGTCGGCATCCAGGTCAAACAAGCGCCGCACTCTCGAGTGAAGCGGAATGAGATCGCGCGGATCTGCCACTGTCAACTTCGCCAGCAGTCCACCGCGACCGTCACTGTCAACGCGCAAGTGCCCCGCGCCATGCGGTAGCCGCACGGTTCTGGCGTACCAAAGGTCTGAGCCCTCCTCGACGTCGGGGATGGCTCGTTCGACCAGGAATTGGAAGATCCCGGCTGCGTCATAGGGTTTGCGTAGGGGGAGTGCGTAGCGCAGAACGAGCGGTCTCGACGCTGCCGCCGCCGTGGTGCGAGGGTGGGCGTTGGAGCGCAGTGCGCCCGGTGTCGTGCGGTAGTACTGGGCGATCGTTGAGTTGAACTGCCGCACACTGCTGAAGCCCGCCGCCGTGGCGACCTCGTTGAGTGGAATTGCGGTCGACCTCAGTAGCACTCTTGCCACATGAGCTCGCGCAGCTCGCGCCACGGTGAGTGGCCCGCACGCAGCCTCGCCTTCGACGGCACGCAACAGGTGTCTGGTGGTGATTCCGAGACGCCGCGCCACCGCATCGACGCCAGCACGTTCAATCTCCCCGTCGGCGATCAGGCGCAACGCTCGTGCGGCTACCGTGTCGGCAATGGAGAGGTCGGGAGAGGCGGAGGTCGCGTCTGGCCGACAGCGCGGGCACGGCGTTAGTCCGGCTGCGTGAGCCGCGGCGGCGGTGGGGTAGAACGTGATCTGCGACGGGCGTGGCGTGCGTGTTGAGCATCCCGGCCGACAGAAGATTTCGGACATCAGTATTCCAGTAACGAAATACCCATCGACGCTGCTGTCGTGGGCTGCGGCGCGCCAATATCGCCGGGAAAACTGAGGGTCAGCCATGGCGATGTCGTCTGCGTGAGTAAAGGTTCGCACCATTCAAGCATTGCACTAACTCGCGTCGCTATCGCTGTTTTCGGACATTTGACGTTAGCTGCTACTCAGTGTGAGCGGTAACATCGGCCTTTCTACTACTGACGGAAAGGCTTTTCATGACAGACATCGAGCCCCGCATCCAGGCGATCTTCGATCAGGTCGTGCGCCGCAGCCCCAGTGAACCCGAGTTCCAGCAGGCTGCGCGCGAAGTATTCGAGTCACTCGGACGGGTGATCGCGAAGCGGCCCGAGTACGCGGCAGCGTCGATCCTCGAGCGCCTGTGCGAGCCCGAGCGTCAAATCATCTTCCGTGTACCGTGGACCGACGACGCTGGGCGCCTCCACGTCAACCGCGGCTTCCGGGTGGAGTTCAACTCGGCATTGGGGCCGTACAAGGGCGGGTTACGTTTTCACCCGTCCGTGACGCTGGGCACGGTCAAGTTCCTTGGGTTCGAGCAGATATTTAAGAACGCCTTGACCGGTCTGCCCATCGGCGGCGGTAAGGGCGGCAGTGACTTCGACCCGAAGGGCAAGTCCGACGCAGAGGTCATGCGCTTCTGTCAGTCGTTCATGACCGAGTTGTATCGCCACCTGGGCGAATACACCGACGTGCCCGCTGGCGACATCGGTGTGGGCGGCCGGGAGATCGGCTACCTCTTTGGCCAGTACAAGCGCATCACGAACCGCTATGAGTCGGGCGTGTTGACCGGCAAGGGAATCGGATGGGGCGGTTCGCTCGTTCGCACCGAGGCGACCGGTTACGGGGCCGTGTTCTTCGCCCAAGAGATGCTTGCCACTCGCAATGAGGGCTTTGCAGACAAGAAGGTGCTGGTGTCTGGTTCAGGCAACGTAGCTCTCTATGCCATCAAAAAGGCGCAGGACCTCGGCGCGGATGTCGTGGCCTGCTCCGATTCCTCCGGTGTCGTGTACGACGCAGCTGGCCTCGACTTCGAGCTGCTGCGTCAGACGAAGGAAGACAAGCGCGGCCGCCTCAGCGACTACGCCGCACAGCGTGGCTCCGCATCCGTGTACCGTGCCGCCGGCAGCCTGTGGAGTATTGCCAGCGAAACCAAGATCGACGTGGTACTGCCGTGCGCAACCCAGAACGAGCTCTCGGGAGCAGACGCTAAGGTCCTCATCGACAGCGGAGTGATCGCCGTCGCTGAGGGAGCAAACATGCCCTGCACGCCGGACGCAGTTCACGCCTTCGCCGAGGCCGGCGTGCTCTTCGGCCCGGGCAAAGCGGCCAACGCCGGAGGCGTTGCGACCTCTGCGCTCGAGATGCAGCAGAACGCCTCGCGCGATTCCTGGAGCTTCGCCTACACCGAGGACCGTCTTGGCGACATCATGCGCGGAATCCACACCAGTTGTGCGGAGACCGCGGAGGAGTTTGGCGAGCCGGGCAACTACGTGCTCGGTGCCAACATTTCTGGTTTCGTGCGAGTTGCCGACGCCATGCTCGCGATGGGAATTATCTGACCGGTTCGAACCGGAGCTGACTGCGCCGGACCGACCCGGTATCGCGGGGGCGGCCCGGCGCAGTCCTTTTACAGCAGAGAAAACGGCAAAGGAAACCTCGCGATGCTTCACTACCTGATCGGATCCTCAGGGATCTCGTCCACACTCGGCGGTGCGCTTGCCCCGCTCGGCGTTCACTCAGGCACGCCGGTGGACTCCTCGGTGGACACCCTGTGGCTCATTGTTGCCACCGTGCTCGCACTGCTCATGGCACCCGGTGTCGCCTTCTTTTATGGTGGCCTCGTGCGGGCCAGCAGCGTGGTCAACATGATGATGATGAGTTTCGGCGCGATGGCGATTGTCGGTGTTCTCTGGGTTCTGTACGGGTACGGCGTTGTCTTCGGGCCCGATCTCATTCCGCACTGGCTCGGCGACCCGCTCTCCGAGATGGGACTGAGCGGCATTGTGAGCGCGTCCGGCACTATCAATGTTCACGCGCTTGCACTGGCCGGTTTTCACGCAACCTTTGCCATCGACGTGGTGGCTTTGATCTCTGGCGCGATCGCGGATCGAGCAAAATTCGGGGCGTGGATGCTCTTCGCCGGCGTGTGGGTGTCGATCGTCTACTTCCCCGTGGCGCACTGGATCTTCAACTCCTCCGATGGATGGGCGGCGCAGCTCGGAATGAACGACTTTGCCGGCGGTACCGCGGTGCACATCAACGCTGGAGCCGCAGCACTCGCACTCGCGCTGGTGCTCGGCAAGCGCAACGGGTTCACGAAGGGGTTCGACAAGCCACACAACCTTCCGCTCACGATGCTCGGTGCTGCACTGTTATGGATTGGCTGGTTCGGCTTCAACGCGGGCTCGGCCGCTGCCGTCAACGGAGTGACCGTTCTCGCCTGCATGAACACCCTGGTGGCACCGGCAGCCGCGATCCTTGGCTGGCTGGCGGTCGAGAAGCTCCGGGACGGCAAGCCGACATCGGTCGGCGCCATGTCCGGACTAGTCGTTGGCCTGGTGGCAGCATCGCCGTCCTGCAACGTGCTGACCCCCGGCTGGACGCTGGTACTTGGCGCGATCGCCGGAGTGGTCGGTGCGCTTATCGTCGACCTGCGATTCTCGCTGGATATTGATGACTCTCTGAACGTGGTCGGTATTCATCTGGTCGGTGGACTGATCGGCACGCTCTTCGTGGGCGTCGCCGGAATCGGAATGGGCGTCATCCAGACCGGCTCGTGGCATCAGTTCAGCGTGCAAGCGCTGGTCGCCTTCGTCGTGATGGCGTACTCGTTCGGTATGACCTGGCTTATTGGAACACTGATTCAGCGGTGGATGGGGTTCCGGATCCCCAGGCACGAACTTCACGGGGGTCCCGATATTGCGGTGCACGGTGAGCAGGGCTACCTGCTCGACGTCGTCGAAACCGGGGCGGGGGTCGAAAGTCCCTAGTGCGCAGTGCTGGCCTCCAGCACGCTGGAGATGGCGGCACAACGCCGCGCCTGCGATCAAGGAGACCACCATGCCACGCACTTACGTCGTCACCGGCGCTGCAAGCGGAATCGGTAAGTCCACGAAGCAACTTCTCGAGACCCGCGGTGAGAAGGTCATCTCGGTAGACCTCAAAGATGCAGACATCACGGTCAACCTGGCAACCGACGAGGGCATCGCTGAACTCACGAGCGAGGTAACGCGGATGAGTGGCGGCACAATCGACGGCATTCTCGCGGTTGCAGGACTGGCAGCGCCCGTTGCCGCCACCGCCGCCGTCAACTTCTATGGCGCAGTCGCGACGCTGGAATCGCTGCGTCCGCTTCTGCTCACGTCACATGCGCCGAGAGCCGCGCTCGTGACGTCCATGGCATCCCTTTTTCCCCCGGACGATGCGTTGCTGGACGCGCTGCTAGACGGCAATCGCACGGATGCCATGGCGCGGGCGACAGAGTTGGCAGCGGGCACGCCGCAGGAGGCGAACCTGATCTACGGCACAAGCAAGCGTGCCCT
>JBDTAD010000359.1:0-8328 GCA_039924815.1 Lacisediminihabitans sp. | reverse complement strand
GGCGTGAGCGTGAGCGCTTCGACCGCGCGCGCCGGGGAGACCTTCGCCCTCTCAATGGCGATCCGAAGGGCGTGATCCTGGGTGAGCGTCGAGCCGGCGATCGTGTCGGTTCCGGACAGTACGGCGAGTCCGTCCTTCACCGTGACATTGAGCGAGCCGAGGCGATAGTCACCGTCGCTGGAGGCCGCAGCGGCCATGGCATCCGTAATCAGGGCGATCCGCCCAGGCGCCTGGGCGAAGGCGAGCGCTGCGACATCCGGATGCACGTGCAGGCCGTCGAGAATGAGCTCGAGAGTGACGCGCGAGTCTTCGAAAGCCGCGACCACCGGTCCCGGATTGCGGTGATGAATGCCCGGCATGGCGTTGAACACATGGGTCAGCAGGCGCGCCCCGCGGTCGAACGCCTCCTGGGCCAGCTCGAAGGTGGCCTCGGTGTGCCCGACCGCGACAACAATTCCTTGCTCGACGAGCACGTCGATGGCGTCCATTGCGTTCGGCAGCTCCGGTGCAATGGTGATCTGCCGCACCGTACCGCGCCCCGCTGTGAGCAGGTCCTCGACAATTGCAGGGCGTGGTTCTCGAAGAAACTGGGGATTGTGCGCTCCCCGACGTGCTTCGGCGAGAAAGGGACCCTCGAGGTGAGAGCCCAGCACGAGCGGGTCGGATTCCGCGAGATCTGCGATGATCCCGAGCGTCTCGCGCACCTGCGCGAGAGGGTTCGCAACGAGGCTGAGCAGCGATCTGGTGGTGCCGTGCGCGCGATGCGCGGCCAGTGCCGCCACGATGGATTCTGGCCCATCATCGAACGCGAAGCCTCCGCCGCCGTGCACGTGCAGGTCGATGAACCCCGGAACCATCCAGTGTCCGCCAACATCTATGCGTTCGTCGGCATGTGTCCAGGCTTCGGTCGACTCGGCTGGGCCAGAGCCCGTTGTGACAATCCTGTCGCCGTCTACGAGCATCCAGAAGTCGTCGACCTGGCCGGCGGCATCCAGCTTGCGTGCGCTGTGGAAAAGGATCGTCATGGCTATTCCCTTGTGATTTCAGCTCGGCCGTGGATGATGCCGCTGACGGCGGCAATCATGCCGAACACCACCGCGACGATGGGGTAATCGAGCATGAGCCAGGCGACAACCACCGAACCCATAATGAGGATCTCGATGAGCGCCTTGCCCACGGGATCCAGTGGCAGCGGGGCTTTGGCAGACCGGAACAGCCACCACACCAGCGCCGCAAACGCGGGAGCACCGAAAATATAGGCGAAGGCTGGCCAGGGAAAGGGCCACGCCATGTATCCCCAGAACGCCAGAGAGAGCAGCGCGAACAGCTCGATCAGAAAGCGCAGGATGTCGTTGACGCCCAGAGGGGGGCTGACTGCGGGTGAACGTTCGCTGCCGTCGGTCACGCTCGAGTCATCCACGGGTTAATGCTACCGAACGGACACCTCGCTCTCGTCCTGCCGAGTTGCCCACTTCGGCCCCAAAATACCCACGAAACTGCTCCAAGAGGGGCATAAGTGGGCAACTCGGCGGAGGAGTTCTTGGGCGAAGCTGATTGTGCGTGTGATGTAGAGGAGAACGTGAGCGCTCTGCTCTGCGACTACTCTTTAAGGGATGGCGCAGTTTTCCGCGTTGTCCCGCGGGCGGCGAACGCACCACACCTCCTCGATCGGAACACCCGTCCTATGGACGCGTCACAAACCAAGCCCGGTACCGCGCCGGCCTTTCCCTGGCTCGCACTCATCATCCTCGCCGGAGCGATCTTCGTCTCGGTCACGAGCGAGGTTCTTCCTACCGGCCTCCTGCCTCAGATGGCTGAAGGCCTGAAGGTCTCAGAATCTCAAATTGGCCTGCTGGTCACCGTGTTTGCCGGCACCGTCGTTCTCTCTGCGGCACCGCTCACGAGCCTCACCCATCGCTTCGGGCGCAAGCGACTCGTGCTCATTGTGCTGCTCGGCTTTGCCGCCACCAACTTTCTGGGTGCGATCGCGCCGAACTACCTGATCATGGTGCTCTCGCGAGTACTCGGTGGTCTCGCGCACGGCCTGTTCTGGGCGGTCGTGGGTGCATACGCTGCGCACCTCGTACCGAAGGCCCAGCTCGCCCGCGCCGTCGCCGTGACCGGCGCCGGGGCGACGCTTGCCTTCATTCTTGGCGTGCCGGTGGGCACGGCACTCGGCCACCTGATCGGATGGCGGGGTGCCTTCACCACCATGGGCGTCACGATTCTGGTGCTTACTCTTCTGGTGCTCAGGTTCCTGCCCAAGGTCAACCACATCGAGCCGCTGAGAACCGGCGAAATTGCGATTCCGATGCGCCGGGATCCTTCGTTGTTCGGCATTGTCATCATCTGCGTGATCACGACCGTGCTGATGACCGGGCAGAACCTCTTTTATACCTACATCGTGCCGTTCCTCACGACCGCTGCTTCATTCGCAGGCGGTTCCGTAGCCCTGCTGCTCCTCGCCTACGGGCTCGCTGGCGCGGTGGGCTTGTTCCTGGTCGGATTCATCGGTGGCAGGTATCCTCGTGCGAGCCTCGTCGTGGCCTTCGTGCTCGTTGCCGTGGCAGTGCTCGTCATGGCGCTGTTCCCCCACGTGAGCTGGCTCGTCGTCGTGATGTTCGCGCTGTGGGGCGCGGCATTTGGCGGAACCCCGGCGCTTTTGCAGACCAGAATACTGAACACGGCATCCGCTCGCCTGCGAGACGTATCGTCCGCCTACTTCACCACCTCGTTCAACGTCGGTATCGGCGGCGGCGCGTTCATCGGCGCACTGCTACTCGACCGCTTCGGGCTCGGTGTGCTTCCCTTTGTGGATGTTTCGGTGACGATTGTGGGCATCCTGCTGATCCTTTTCACCAACCGGTTGATCAGTAAGCGAACTGTCCGCTTCGGGATCTGAGCGGTGCAGGCAGATCGCGCTAGCTCGTCGTGTTTCGCCTCGTGGCAGAAACCACGTGCACGGTGACGCCGGCTCGTTCGATCGCGGCCAAGGCGTCCGGATCGGCCGCGTCGTCGGTGACGAGCGTGTCGATCTGGTCGATGTCTGCCACTTTCGCCATAGCGAGCCTGCCGATCTTCGTGCCGTCGGCGACGACGATGGTGCGCTGCGCGTGGGTGACCATCGCATGGTTGGTTCGAGCCTCTGTCTCGTCATGCGTGGTCACCCCGCCATCGGCGGTGATACCGTCCGTGCCGAGTATCGCGGTGCCGACGTTGACCGCGTTGAAGGTGTTCTCGGCAAGGATGCCCACGAGCTCAAGCGATTGGTGGCGCAGCGAGCCCCCCGTCATGATCACTTTGAGCTGCGGATAGCTGGTCACCAGCGTGGCGATGGTCAGCGAGTTCGTGATGATCGTCAGGTCACGGTGGTTTGAGAGTGCTCTGGCGACCTGCGCCGTGGTTGAGCCACCGCTCAAGGCGACCGCGTGGCGCTCCGGCGGGATGAGGATCGCGGTCTGGGCGGCGATCGCACGCTTGGCATCGAGGAATTGGGTGTCGCGCAGTGCGACCGGGAGTTCTGCTCGCGAGCTGATCACGGTGGCGCCGCCGTGGGTGCGTCGCAGCAGTCGCTGGTAGTCGAGGTCTGCGAGGTCTCGCCGCACAGTCGCCGGTGAGACACCGAGGGCATCCGAGAACTCGGAAAGGGAGACGGATTCGCGGGTGGAGAGCAGATCAAGAATCTCGATCATGCGACGCGAGCGTTTACCGGATGCCGCAGCTCGCAAGTGCGGCCCTGGGTCTAGTGTCATTCGGTAACTCCAGCGGTCAACGGTGTGAAGCGAGCATCTTGCATGATCATTTTACGGCCATTTCGCTCAGTATGTTGCGCGTAGTGAGCATTGCGACCCAAGATCAAGGCATGACGACGGTTGTATTCCCGATCAGGCGGACCGAGTTGGAGCTCACGTGACGCTGGAGAGCACGCGCGAACTCGTTGCGGCAGCGGCCGCCGCACGCAGCGCCGTTCCCGCATTCAACGTCATCACGCTCGAATATGCCGAGGCAATCGTGCTGGGCGCCGAACGCGCGCAGACGCCCGTGCTGCTGCAATTGAGCGAAAATGCCGTGCGCTATCACGGTTCGCTCGAACCGCTCTTGGCTGCCTGCCGGGAAATCGCGCTCGCCGCGAGCGTGCCGGTCGCCATCCATCTCGACCATGTTGAGGATGCGAGTCTCATCGATCGAGTGCTGGGCGTTGCCGAGGAGTTCGGCGTCGGATCGATCATGGTGGACGCTTCGCGCCTGGAATACGAGGCCAACGTGTTCGCCACGGCGGATGTCGCCACGCGCGCTCACGAGCAGGGTCTGTGGGTCGAGGCCGAGCTGGGAGCCATCGGCGGCAAGGATGGTGCCCACGCACCGGGAGTGCGCACAATCCCGTCGGAAGCCTGCGCGTTCGTCTCGTCGACGGGCGTCGACGGCCTCGCCGTGGCGGTGGGCAGTTCGCACGCAATGCGCGACCGCTCCGCTTCGCTCGACTTCGACCTGATCGCCGAACTGGCAAGTACCGTCTCGGTGCCGCTCGTGCTGCACGGCTCCTCCGGGGTCGCGGATGCCGACATCCGTCTGGCGGTCAAGGCGGGCATCCGCAAGGTCAACATCGGCACAGCGCTCAACCTCAGCTGGACGGGAGCCGTTCGAGCGTGGCTCGCCGAGCATCCGGACGACGTGGATCCGCGCAAGTATTTCTCGTCAGCGCGGGAGGCAACAGCGGATGTCGTAACTCACCTCTGCGAGGTGGTCTACGCGCGCTGAGTGCTGCGGGTGAGGCCTGCGAGGTGACTGTCTGGTTTCGATACGGCCGTGGGCGGCCTACTCAACCCGCGGGGTGTATTTGTGGGTCGAGTGCTCGCGCAGCGAGTGTATCGAGACTTGGCCTATCTATTCGGCTACACCAGTCCCAGGAACCTCTCCGCATTGCCGCGGTAGATCGCGGGGAGCAGGGCGGGATCGAGGGCGAGTCCCGAGACCGTCCACCGGCCTTGCGGCGGGATCTCGTTCTCCGGCGAGTAGTCGAAGGCCTCGTCTGCGGACTCTAGAAAGCGGTAGTGCAAGCTGTACTGCTCGCCGATGATCGGATAGATGTCGGTACCGAAGAGCACGCGGTCGGGAAAGCGATTCACGAGCGCAGCGAAGCGGCGGGGCTGCCGGCCGAGCTCGGCCATCCGTCCGGCGATGTCGATCGCGAAGTTCGGGGCACGGGAGAGCAGCGACTCGACCAGGTCGAGGTCTTCGGCCGCGCATCCGGCGTGCGCCCCGACGAAGCGGGTGCCGGGGCAGGCCAGCACGAGGGTGTGCAGTGCGTCCATGAGACGGCTGAATTGCGGATAGCGTGAGGCATCGCCGAACCACCAGTCCCGCTCCTGCAGAAGCTCGTCGAGACGCTCGTTGCGTTCGTCGAGCGGCTCGAAAAACGCCTTGGGATCGGCCGTGTGGATGAGCACGGGCAGACCGATCTCGCCGGCGTGAGCGATGATCTCGATCACTCGCGGGTCGTCGGGCAGGATGACGCTGCCGTCAGCGTCGAGGACGTTCAGTCCCAAGTTCTTCCACACCTTGAGTCCGCGTGCGCCACGGCTGAGGCTGTTGTCGAGGGAGGCGATCAGCGTGGCAACGCCATCCGGCTCAGCTAGGCGCGCCCACTCGAGCTGGCAGAACGTGTAGAACCGACCGGGATGCGCGTGGTCGTAGCGCTCGACATTGGCCGTGACCTCATCCGCCCACATTCCGTCGAGGTTCACGATCGCGTCGACGCTGTGCTCGTCCATCATCGCGAGGAGCGCGTCAACGTTATTGATCATCCACTCTCCGTTGCTCAGCCAGCGGCCGAGGTGGTTGTGCACGTCAATGCAGTGAGTCGCACCGCGCAGCAGCTCTGTAGCTGGGAGTCTCAGCTGGGATTGTGGCTTCCACTCGGTCAGCGGGAGGCCGCGGAGCTGGTTCCAGTCGGTTGTGTTCATGGCTTCCTCGGGCTGACGGTCAAACAGAGTGAGCGATATCAGCAGTTTTTTTGTCACTTGATCACTCTTTGGGAGACTATTGCACAAGTCAGCGTAAGAGACCAGTACTTCCTGCGTGCCACTCAAAGAAAGTGAAATGCTCCGATGACCCTCACGGCGACCGAGATAGCAAGCCAACCAACGGTGTGGCGCAAGGCTCTCGAATACCGAGCGGCCGCTGAGCGGCTACTCGCTCGGCCAGGCGAGAAAGTTCTCGTCATCGGATGTGGGACCTCCGCCTTTGTCGCCGAGTCCTTCGCGGCGCTGCGTGAAGCTGCGGGCCTCGGTGTGACGGACGCCGCCTACGCCTCCGAGCCGCGAGTGTGGCGCGAGTACGACGCTGTCATCGCGCTCACCCGCTCTGGCACAACTACCGAGATCCTTGCTGCACTTCGCGAGGTGCCGGCAGGAGTTGTGCGTATCGCCGTGACCGGAGTGGCTGATGCACCCGTGCGAGACCTGGTTGATGAGACGCTCGTGCTCGATTTCGCCGACGAGCAGTCCGTGGTGCAAACCAGATTCCCCACGACGTTTCTGCTCTTGGCCCGCGCCGCATTCGGAGAGGATGTGACAGCTCTCCCGGACGAGGCCGAAGCAGCGCTGTCTGCACCCCTCGGAATCGACGTGGCCGGCTTCGACCATTTCGTCTACCTGGGCACCGGATGGAGCTATGGACTCGCCCAGGAGGCGGCACTCAAGATTCGAGAGGCCGCGCAAGCGTGGTCGGAGTCGTACCCGCTGCTCGACTACCGTCACGGACCGCTCGCGGTAGCGCACGATTCGTCGCTTGTCTGGATGCTCGGCCGCAACGATGATGGGCTGGCTGCACAAATCACCGACGTCACCGGTGCGACCGTGCGTATGAGTTCGCATGACCCGCTCATCGAGCTGGCACTTGCGCAGCGCCTCGCGGTTGAGGTCGCGGAGCATCGCGGCCTGAACCCCGACACTCCCCGCTACCTCAGCCGGTCGATAGTCCTAGACTGACCCACCATGACCTTCTCGGGGCACAAGGGATGACCGGCTCGGTCCTTGTCGTCGGTGACGCCAACGTCGACCTGATCCTGCAGGGCGATATTGTTCCGCGCTTCGGGCAGGCAGAACAGCTGCTTGACAGCGCAAGACTGGTGCTCGGTGGTAGCGCCGGAATCATGGCCGCTGGTATGGCCAAACTCGCAGTGCCAACGACCCTGCTTGCCGTGATCGGCGACGACGAATTTGGGCGGTTCACTCGCGCGGAGCTCGCCTCAGCTGGCGTGATGACCGACGAGTTGATAACGGATGCCGAAGCGCCCACTGGTATCTCGGTCATTCTGTCTGCGCCGGATGACCGCTCAATCCTCACCCTGCCGGGCACGATCCCGCTGCTGACCGCGGATGCCGTGCGTGCTGCGGTGGAGTCGGTGCGGCCGGATTACGTGCACTTCGCCTCGTACTTCTTGCAGCCGGTGCTGGCGGGGGATCTGCCTGGCCTGCTCCCCTGGCTGCGCGGCAGGGGCATCCGCACGAGCCTTGACACCAACTGGGACCCGGCCGAGCGTTGGGAAGGTCTTGCGAAAGCGCTTCCCCAGCTTGACTACCTGCTGCCCAACCTCGAGGAGCTTCGCGCCATTGCTAGAGCGGTTGGTGGAGCACCTGGCGCAGACGATGAGGCAGCGGCACGGCGTATCACGGCTCTCGGTCCCACGGTCGTCGTTAAGGCTGGTTCCGCTGGTGGCTGGTCGCTCGGGCGTGATCTCCCGTTCACGCGTGCAGTAGGACTTGCCGTGAACGTGGTGGATACCACTGGTGCCGGCGACAGCTTTGACGCCGGGTATTTAGCGGCGATCGCCCACGGCATCGACACCGAGGCGATCAGGTTGCGCTGGGCCGCCACTGCAGGCTCGCTCTCCACGCTGGCGCACGGTGGCACTGCGGGGCAACCGACACTCAACGAACTCCTCGCGGCCGTTGACCGATGATTACCTGCCTCTCCCTCAGCGCGTCCCTTGACGTGACCTATCTCGTTCACACTCTCCACGTCGGCGGGATCTCGAGGCCGCGCGAAGTGCACAGAGTCGCGGGAGGCAAGGCGCTCAACGTCGCGCGAGCCGCGGCCGCGCTCGGGGCCCCCGTTCGCGCCGTAGCACCGCTGGGCGGGGAAGTTGGTGTTCTGGTGAGTTCTCTCCTGGTGGGCTCCGGTGTCGAACTTTTCGTCGTTGACACCACGGGTCAGACCCGCACCTGTGTGTCGATTGCCGCGGACGACACTGAACTGCTCACAGAACTTTACGAGCCTTCGGCGCCGCTGTCGGCATCCGCTTGGGAGAATTTCGTCGACCTGGTG
>JBDTAD010000358.1:0-20857 GCA_039924815.1 Lacisediminihabitans sp. | reverse complement strand
CCCAATCGAAGTCGGGCGCTGGAGTGATCGCCTTCCAAGCGAACCCCCATCTGTTCGAGAGTGCTCCGCCACGAGATCGCGTTGGTGTTGCCTGTTCTGAGCGCTGTGCCAGTGAGTTGATGCTCGGTTTCAGACTGCTGCTCACCAAAAATGACAGCATCAATGGTCTTGCGATCTAGCTCAAGCGCTTGTGCATCGATGTTGATAAGGCGATCCAGGCCCGATGTAGCGGCTCCGTCTTTCTCGATTGGCCAATACAGCGTGTACCGGGTGTTATGTATTCCGAAAAACGGTTCGAGTTCCACCGTGAAGCCGTCGATCCCTCGCATCGAGAAGTGAAGCAGATTCGGATCAATCGTCGTTAGTTCCGCCGTTCCGTCGCGGCGAAGATGAAGAAGTGGCGCCTCAGCCAGCGGCTTAAGAGCGCCGTGAGCTACATGTGACATGCGGCCGTCGCCTGCGTACAGCCCGTCCAACAGCTCCGTCCCATCCCGCGCCGCCAACACGATGGGTCCGATCTCGGCACTGACCCAGTCCGAATTTTCTGGGACTTCTCGTAGGCCAAAAGACATCGGTAGATCGACCTGGATCTCGTCGCCGGGGCTCCATAGGCGATCGAGTCGAGCTCGGGTACCCGCTGGAGCCACTTGTATGCACTGCCCGTTCAGCGAGATCTCGGCGCTGCCGTCAACCCAAGCCGGAATTCGGATCGCCACGGGAACTCGCTGAGGCTGCTGCGTGTGGATGCGAATCCGAGTCATACGTTCGAACGGAAACCCCGTTATTTGCTCGATAGAGAAGTCGCGCTCTGCCCAGTCGAATCGGGCCGAGATGAATTGGTCGACGCCTATTTCTCCCAGGGCGCTGAGCGAAAACGCGAGTGTAGCGTGTCGTGCGTTAGCCTCCATTCCAGTGCCGACGCAACACCAGAATCCGGTGTCACTACTTGAATACACACGGTAGTGAGCCGGCCGCACCGGGGTGAAATATACAAAACCACCTCTCGTCGGATGCTGGGCAGACAGAACGTGGTTGAACAAAGCACGTTCGATGAATTCCAGGTAGTCGTCGTTGCCCGTGTCCTGATAGAGCAAGTGGGCCAGCCGGATCATGTTGTAGGTGTTGCATGATTCAGGGCCCTCACGTTCGAGTACGTGAGACCTGAAGTCGTTCGCTTCACAAAAATGCTCTCGAACGCTGTTGCCGCCGATGGCAACGGTATGGGTTCGCACCACAATGTCGAAGAAACGCCGCGCTGCCCGCGTGAGTCGCGCATCCCCTTCTAACTGCCCGAGTGTCTGATAGCCAATGACTTTGGCAATCTGGGTGTTCGCGTGCATTCCAGCCAATTGATCCGCATCCAGCTCGAGAGATTCAAGAAACCGACGATGTGAGAGTCGCCGCGCCATCAGCGAAAACTCGTGACGCCCAGTGAGCTGACCGAGAAGGGCAAATGATTCGTTCAATCCGCCGTACTCAATCTCCAGCATGTTTTCAAAGTCGCTGTCATTGATTCCCTCGGCGACTCCGAGCCACCACTCGGCGAGCCAAGTCACAATCCTGAGGGCATCCGGAGCGCCCGCGTAGCGGTGTGCGTCAATAAGACCAGCAAATAGCTTGTGCAGGTTGTATAGCGGTACCCACCTCTCTGCGGTACTGAACGTCTCTGCAGAGAATTTGCCTCGGCTCAACGAATCCCATAGGTGTTCGCCACCCGGGATTCCTGCTACGTACCCTGTGCCAATTTTGTTTTGGCACCTAGCGATTTCTGCGAGCGCCCTGGTCAATTGCCGTCGAGCCGACGGGTCTTTCGCCACGGCCACATAGACCGAGATGGCTGACAGATAGTGACCAAGCGTATGACCGTCGAGTCCTTGAGACTCCCAGTTTCCGTAGCTCGGTGCGGACGAAGGCAACCCCGCTTCTCGACGAAACGGCGCAAGCAGACGCTCGACGTCGAGCGCATGCACATAGGCTCTATTGGTTTTCTGAGCGTTAGCAAACAGGCCGGGGCCAATTGTGAGTGCCCCGAGGGCTGGAGTTGTCAACATATTTGCTTCCTTAAAAGCCGGAAGACCTAGTGCTTACGGCAGCAATGCGGAACCGAGCTGGTCGCGAACTAAACAGTGCAAGAGTGAGGATCTTTGCCTCAGCAGTGAATCTGTGTAACGATACATCAAACCCTGTTCGTCACCTCAACCCCTTACCGTAATCGGTCCAAAAGATAGCTGGAATACTAGATGCGTCAAGAACGCGACACGAATACCGCACATATCCTCGCGTCTGATGAAGTTGCTGGTAGCGAAACCAACCCGGCTGCGGACGCGCAGAGAACCGGTTCGCCCATTCAGGGTTTCTACGCGGATCCCGATCTCACGGTGTTCGACAGCCAGTATTTTCTTTATCCGACGACCGACGGATTTGAAGAGTGGGTCGGCACCACTTTTCGCGTGTTTACGTCTGGAGATCTTGTCGACTGGCAGGACCGCGGAGTCATATTGGATCTCTCGACTGACGTTAGTTGGGCGAGCGGGCAAGCTTGGGCACCCGCGATCTCGCGGAGAGACGGTAAGTACTATTTTTACTTCACCGCGGAGTCGAATATTGGGGTTGCGGTCAGCGACTCGCCCACCGGGCCATTCGTCGACAGCGGCAGACCGCTCGTGGCTGACGGGGATTTCTCCGGTCGTGCCATCGATCCGTCGATCTTTCGAGATGACGATGGCACTTTCTACCTAATTTGGGGAAACGGGGATGCCCACCTCGTGCCGCTGGAAGCCGACATGGTGTCGTTCGCTCCTGAGAACGTGGTGACCTGGACTCCAACTGACTTCCGTGAGGCCGCGTGGGTACACAAACGCAACGGGATCTACTACCTGTCTTGGTCTGTTAATGACACGCGGGACGCGAACTATCGAGTTCTCTATGCGACGAGCACGTCACTTCACGGCCCATGGATCGACCATGGCGTACTGCTCGAGAAGGACGAGGGACGCGGAATCATTGCCACCGGTCATCACTCGATCGTCAACATCCCGGGCTCCGACGAGTGGGTAATCGCATACCATCGCTTTGGCATTCCTAGCGGCGACGGCTTTCATCGCGAAGTGGAGTTTGATCGGCTCCACCACACAGACGACGGCCTCATCGAGAAGGTATCCCCCTCGTTGCAGTCTCTTCGCTTGCCGCTCAGCTAACGCACCCCGCAAAGCGGTCAGTCATGCAATGATGATGACGTGGTAACGATACAAGACGTAGCCAAGGCAGCGGGAGTCTCTCCCATGACCGTCTCGCATGTCATCAACGAACACCCCCATGTCAAAGAAACTACTCGCGAAAAAGTCCTCAGAGTTATTGATGAGCTGGACTATCGCGTTAACGTGGCCGCCCGCAATCTCCGCACCGGCCGTACCGGAACCATCGGACTCGCAGTTCCAGAGGTCGACAGGCCTTACTACGGCCAGCTCGCAGCACGCATCATTTCCGCAGCGGCGAAGCGCAACCTCCGAGTCGCCATCGAACAGACCGGTGCCAGTCGAGAAAATGAACTCGACGCGCTCTCACTGTCTCGAAATCGACTTTACGACGGCCTCATCCTCAGCACAGTCGGACTCGGGCCAGCAGACACTGAATTGCTGAAGGTCGACTACCCTGTCGTCATCCTTGGCGAGCGAATTTTCCAGGGGCCCGTCGACCATGTCGCGATGCCCAATGTTGAAGGAGCGTGCGCGGCAACTCAGCATCTGATCGAACAGGGGTGTCGTCGAATCGTCATGGTCGACGGGAAGCCTAGCGGCGACGTCGACATTTCGGGTCTGCGCTTGATCGGCTATCAACAGGCACTTCGGCAGGCCGGAATCAAGTTCGATCCCGCACTGGTGCTCAATGTCGACGAACTAACGATGCCGTCGGGGGCAAATATCGCACGGCAACTTGCACGCGGCGATCTGGAATTCGACGGTATATTCTGCGTAACCGACACGATTGCTGTAGGGGTATTGCGCGGGCTCGCGGAAGCGGGTATCGACGTCCCCGGTGACGTAAAGGTCATCGGCTTCGACAACATCGAGGAAGACGAATACACCGTTCCATCGCTGTCTTCGGTTGACCCCGATCATGGGCTTATGGCGAAAATGGCTGTGACGCTTCTGGCCGACAGAATTGAAGGCAAAACGACCGGGGTAATCCACGAAGAGTTCGTCAGCACTTATCGGGTAATCGCGCGCGAATCTACATCAGTCTGACCTTCGGACCCGTAATTAGCTCAGGCCTCTGACTGCTATACTGTATCGTTACATAAATACCTTTAGGCCAACAGATACGATCGAGGAACGACACATGACCGAGACCCTTCGGGCGCACACGCCCCCACGCGGTTGGAACAGTTGGGACTGTTTCGGCACCTCCGTAACCGAAGCTGAGGTGCTTGCCAATGCCAAGTTCATGTCTGAGCACCTCCTACGACATGGCTGGGACACTATCGTTGTCGACGCACAGTGGTTCGAACCCGCCGCCCGGCGTGGGGGCTACAACGAAGACGCGGATGTCGTTCTCGACAGCTTTGGCCGCCCTCAGCCAACTCTGAATCGGTTTCCTTCAGCATCCGACGGCAAGGGTTTTGCGCCCCTCAGTTCCGCTATCCATGATCTCGGGCTGAAATTCGGGGTACACGTCATGCGCGGAGTCCCTCGTAGAGCCGCACGTGACCTCCTTCCAGTCGAAGGAACACGCTCCACGGCGGCCGACATTGCGAATTACGCGAGCCCTTGCCATTGGAATACCGACAACTGGGGAATTGATCTTTCCCATCCGGATGGAGTCGCCTATTACCGTTCGTTGGCAAGAATGCTTGCGAGCTGGGGCGTCGACTTCGTGAAGGCCGATGACATGCTGTGGCCGTACCATCAAGGAGAGATTGAGGCGTTTGCGGCAGCGCTCCACGAGGCCGACCCATCGATTGTTCTGAGCCTCTCCCCTGGTGAAGACGTCTCGACGAACTTTCTGGGAAGCCTTCGCGAAAACTCGACTATGTGGCGAATTTCGAACGATCTCTGGGACCGCTGGCAAGACGTGCTCGACCAGTTCCAACGCATGGCGCGCTGGGCGCCACTTTCCCGAGTCGGGGCTTGGGCGGACGCGGATATGCTCCCCCTCGGGCACATCGGGATTCGCGCCGAACGCGGCGACGACCGAGATTCAGGGTTGACGATAGCCGAGCAGCGCACCCTCCTCACACTCTGGGCCATCGGAGGCTCCCCACTTTTTATGGGCGGAGATCTTCCGACCAGTTCGGACGAAACAATTCGGCTTCTTTCGAACGAGATGATGCTGCTGGTGAATGCGCACGGAGAACAGCGACACGAAGTGTTACGCGAACTCGACTACGTCGCGTGGACGGCGGTAGTCGACGGTGATCCTTTTGCAGCAATTTTCAATATTTCAGACACAATGCTGACCCGCGAAATTCGTCTGGATGCGTTGGGGCTTGTTGGGGAATTCGACTGTGTAGAGGCGTGGTTTGGTACTCCAAGTCGGGTGAATAAGTCGATACCGGTACTCCTCGAGCCGCACGACGCGATGCTTGTCAGGCTCAGCCGAATCGTGGAGGTCGACTCGGCGTTGCGCTGAACCGTCGTCAGACTCCGAGATCCGCCCCTACCCGCCCTAGGCCGTCCCACAGTTCACGTGCGAGTTCCTCAGAAATCTCAATACGCTGCACAACAGTCGGCCTCGAAGAAGGTGGCTGCTGGTTTCTGACCATCTGGAAATCACTGGATAGCCCCACGGCAGTGCCACGTCCGTTTTCCACCCAATGCAGAACGGGTAAATCACCATCGAACGACAGAGCTGGATTTCGCAAGTTCGACCGCGCGCCGAGCTCCATCAGATGCAGTTCAGTCATCCGAAATTGCCCGTTTCCTACATATTCGTTGATAACTACTGCATCGGCTAAGCCGGTGAGTGGGTCGATCCGACGAGCGATCACTACGAAGCGGCCATCGATCAATCCTAGAATTGAGGGATCGTCCAGTCCTCGCGCTTCGGGTATTTCTTTAGGGGCATCCCGCACTCCCATCGCGTAAAGAATCGGTCGACCTTGCATGAGAGGTCGACTACCGTCAGGGACCACGAGGGCAAACCTGATAGCCAAGGTCCGACCTGATTCGCGAGCGCGGTCTACAACGGCCGCGGCTGCAATATGAAGCAAAGGCATTTGAGGTGAGTTCCTCGAACGTTAACTGTATCGATACAGTATATGGTGTTCGAAGCCTAAATGGAAGGACCCCTGCGGGGCTGGATCCCCTTTTCGGCCACCAACGGGGAACCCTTGCGGTCTGCGGTCAGAAATCCATTAGGAGAAAGCGGAGGCAAGAACCCACTCATCCAGTTTGCCCGAGACGAACTCTCACCAGGGGCGACGCTTCCACTCGTATGCAATTTTTTGGTCAGCCTGAGGAGCCACACGAACATGCCCAATTAGACTTGCAGCCTTGTGAATAGCTACTTCGACCTCCTCAGAACGCGCGGCGTCGCTCGACTGATGAGCGCCCAATTGGTGGCGAGATTTCCCAGCGGCATGCTCTCGCTCGCGTACCTTATCCACATCCAGACCACGACAGGCTCCTACGGTTCTGCGGGACTCGTGCTCGCGGCCACGAGCGTTGGCCAGGCAATTGCCGGTCCGCTCACCAGCCGATGGATGGGGCGGTGGGCTATGCGCCCCGTACTCATTCTCACCACGGTGGTCTGCGCACTCTCCATGGCGGTCATCGCCCTCGCCACGCTCACGGTGCCCTGGTACATGGTCGTGGGGTTCATCGGCGGGCTCAGCTACCCGCCCATCCAGCCCGCGGTGCGCACGATCTATCCGAAAATGGTCAACTCCCGCCAGCTCACCCCGCTGTTCTCGCTCGATGCGAGCGCACAGGAGATCATCTGGATCGCAGCCCCCGTCATCACGACCTTCATTGCCACTCAGGTTTCGTCGGTACTCGCAATCCTGCTCGCCTGCGCATTCCTGGTCTTTGGCGGGGCTTGGTTCATCGCCTCACCCGAAGTCGGCCAAGTTCGCATTCCACGCAGCAAGCGCCGTCTCGGTCTCGTACTCGCCAAGCGGCCGGTGTTACTGGCAACCGTCACCGGCTTCCTGTTGGTGGGCGCATGTGCCGCTGTGGAAGCCGCCGTCGTCGCCACGTTCCGAGAAGAAGGGCCGGAGGCAGGGCTCGTACTCGCCATCTGGTCGGTCGCCTCGCTCGTGGGCGGGCTTGCGTTCGGGCACCTCCCGATCGGTCCGTGGGCGCTCGCTCGGCGCATGTTCGTGACCTTTGTCGGAATGGCGCTGGCCATCTTCGCCTGGGAGTTTTGGTCGCTCTCGTTCACCCTGCTCATCGCGGGCCTCTGCATCGCCCCCGCCCTCGCGGTGATGTTCTCGATCGTCTCAGCGAGCGTGAAGTTCAGCGACACGGCAGAGGCATACGGATGGGTGGGCACCGGCCAGCTGATCGGCGCCGCGCTGGGCTCCGCTTTCGCCGGGATCTTCATCGACAAGATCGGCCCGCAGGGCGCGTTCCTCACCGCCGCAGTTTTCGCATGCGTCGGGTTTCTCGTGCCGGCGGTATTCCACAGCTGGCACCCTGACCTCCGCGGACGGGATGCCAGCCCTCTGCCAGACACAGAAGCCATACCGACTCAACCCAGCTGATCCGCCACCGCTCGCTCGACGCTCCACTCGACACCTCATCGCGCCAGAAGTTACTGGGGCTCGCAGCGGTTTAGTGGCGCGACGATGCAGCTACCAGCGGTCGTGAACCGCCGAGCGGAAGTAGTTCTCGTAGTTCGCCGCGACACCGGCGGAAAACGCGGGGCTGAGCGTTGCGGCAGAACCCGCGACAGCATTGGATGTCGCCTGCGCGACATTGCGGGCGCCGGGGATGACCGTACTCACGCCGTGGAGCCGCGACACCCAGGCCAGCGCAGCCTGCGCCGTGGTGAGGCCCGACGCAGCAGGTTCCGTGTCGGCAAGCTTCGCGAACTCTTGGGCGGCGAGCACTCCTGTCTCGAAGTCCACTCCGGAGAACGTCTCGCCGGCGTCGAATGCTTCACCGTGCCGGTTGTAGGTGCGGTGATCGTTCTCCGCAAACTTGGTGGCCGCCGTGTACTTGCCACTGAGTAGGCCGGACGCCAACGGAACGCGGGCAATAATTCCGACGCCGCTCTCGATCGCGGCCGGAAGCACGGCATCCAGCGGCTTCAACCGGAAGGCGTTGAGAATGATCTGCACCGTTGCAACGCCCGGCCGGGCGATCGCGGTCAGCGCTTCGGACACGGTCTCGACGCTCACGCCGTAGGCCGCAATCGCTCCGTTGTCGACGAGAGTGTCCAGTGCGTCAAAGGCGGCATCCGAGGAAAATACGGGCGTTGGCGGACAGTGAAGCTGCACCAGATCGAGAGTGTCGACTCGAAGGTTCAGTCGCGAACGGTCAGTCCACTCGCGGAACTTCTGGAGCGTGAAGTTCGCGGGGTCCTGCGCTTCGCGGCGCCCCATCTTGGTTGCAACGGTGATGTTGTGACCGGGATGCTCGGCGAGGTAGTCGCCGATGAACTTTTCGCTGCGACCATCCCCATAGACGTCGGCGGTGTCGAAGAAGGTGACACCGGAGGCGACTGCGGCATCCAGTACCGCGCGGGCGTCCTCGGGACTCACGTCGCCCCAGTCCGCACCTAACTGCCAGGTGCCGAGGCCAATAACGGAAACAGTGCGGCCGGTACGGCCGAGAGTACGAGTCTGCATCCTTCGAGTCTAGATCGCGGACCTCAGGCCGATGGCAGCGGAAACAGCCCGTGCGAGCCGGGGGCGAACCAGATGATCGTTCACCTCAACGCGGTGCACTCTGACGTTGTGAATAGTCTCAATCGCTCGCATGGTTCCCGCAGCAATGAATTGATCGAAGGAACCATAGACGACGTCGATGGGAACCTGCACCGCCTCGAGATCGGCGATCGTGGTCTGCGACTCAATGCAGTTCTGCAGCGACTTGCCGAAGGCATCCCAGTTGCGTTCAGAGATCTCGAAAATCTTGCTGATGTTCAGGAGCCGGCCGATCCGCGCGGCATTCGCGATCGTGAAGGTCTTGTTCGTGCGCAGAAATTCATAGGCGCGCATGTAGGCATCAAGTTGGGCGCGCTCGAAGCGACTCGTCAGGTCGGTGATCACGGGGTAGATCGGTGGACTCACCATGACGAGATGGCTCACCTGAGCGGGATAGATCGCGGCATAGCGGCTCGACAGCAGGGCGCCAAGCGAGTGCCCCACGAGCGTAAAAGGCGCACGCAGTCTCAGCGAGCGAATCGTGCGCCTGAGTGCTTCGACGTGTTCTTCAACGGTGTAGTCCTTTCCCGCTGGCGAGTCCCCAAAGCCGAGAAGATCTATCGAAATGCAGCGATAGTGGTCGGTCAGCAGCGGCAGAAGGTTTTTGAAGGTCTCTGACGACGAGGCGATGCCGTGCACAAGGATCACGACCGGCCCCTCGCCAACATCCGAAGCGATGTGCAGAAGCGGAGAGCGCGGACGCCGCACAGAACGCCACACTTCCCGAACGGAACGCATGTCGTGATTATCTCAGTAACCATCTACACAGTGTCTGAATCGTGATGAGTAATGGGTGACTTCACCCACTCGCCCAGCTACCGTGGGGCCATGAGGCGACTAATGATTCCTGCGGTTCTCGTGCTGGCCGCGCTCACCCTCGCTGGTTGCACCGCATCGAACGGGAGCAGTTCCGACTCGGCAGTTCGCGCGCCGGTGGCCGACTCCGGTACGAATCTGGTCAAGGGCAAGGCTCAGGAGCCGAACGCAGATCCCTCCGGCGTCCGGCAAGTAATCAAGACCGGGTCGATGACGATGACCGTGAAAAGCCCCGCGGATGCCGCAGACAAGGTCGCAGACATCGTCGAGTCAGCAGGCGGCTACCTCGACTCCCGCACGGAACACAAGGCGGAAGATGCCGACGGCGGCAGTGCGCAACTGACAGTGCGCATCCCCTCGGCACGTCTCACCGCCACGATCGACTCGATCAAAAAGGTCGGAACCTTGGAGGACATCGAGATCTCCTCCAGTGATGTGACCAGCCAGTCCCAGGACCTCGACGCCCGCATCTCGGCGTTGCACACCTCGGTGGATCGGCTGCAGGCGCTCATGGCGAAGGCCACCTCCACGCAGGATTTGATCACCATCGAGTCTGCCCTGTCGGAGCGCCAGGGCAACCTCGAGGCGATGGAATCCCAGAAGCGGGATCTCGAGAACCAGGTAGATCTGTCCACGATCAGCGTGACCCTCAATTCAGCCTCAACGGCGAAAACCCAGCTTCCCGGCAATTTCTTCGACGGGATCATCACCGGCTGGACTGCGCTCGTGGGCTTCTTCGCCGGTCTTGTCGTGGTGGTCGGCGTTCTGCTGCCGTGGCTCATCCTCGGTGCGGCGATCGCTGCTGGCGTCCTCGCTGTGATCCGCTGGAGGCGGAAGCGCACTGTGCGCAGCAAGGGCGACTCAGCTTCCTAGACTGGAGCAATGACTTCGGCTAACTGGGCAGGCAACTACACCTATCGCGCGAGCACTGTTCACCGCCCGACCTCGGTTGAGGACGTGCAGGAGCTGGTTGCGGCAGCGGACCACATCAAAGCGCTCGGATCCCGCCACTCTTTCAACGACGTTGCCGACTCCACGGGCGAGCAGCTCAGTCTCGAGGCGATGCCGACCGAGCTGGACATCAACCGCGCGGCCAACACCGTGACGGTCAACGCGGGTGCGCGCTACGGATCCTTCGCTGAGGAACTGCACGGCGCGGGCTTCGCGGTGCACAACCTCGCATCGCTCCCCCACATCTCCGTGGCCGGTGCGGTCGCGACCGGAACGCACGGCTCGGGCGACCGCAACGGCAACCTGTCGGCGGCCGTCGCGGGCTTCGAACTGGTCACGGCCGACGGTTCTCTCGTCACAGTTCGTCGAGGTGACGCGGACTTCGAAGGCACGGTCGTGTCCTTGGGAGCCCTCGGCGTTGTCACGCGTGTGACGTTGGACATCGAACCGACCTTCGAAGTGCGGCAAGACGTGTACGAGAATCTGGCGTGGTCGACGCTTGACGAGCACTTCGACGAAATCACCTCGGCCGCGTACAGCGTGAGTCTGTTCACGAACTGGAGCGATCGCGGTATCAACCAGGTGTGGTTGAAGTCGCGCACGGATGCTGGCCCGGCACGAGGCGGCGAGCCCACGTTCTTGGGCGCTACGCTCGCAACCCGCCAACTGCATCCGCTGCCCGACGTCGCGGCGGAAAGCACCACGGAGCAGGGAGGTGTGCCCGGGCCATGGTGGAACCGTCTCTCCCACTTCAGGCTCGACTTCACCCCGAGCAATGGCGAGGAAATTCAGACCGAGTATCTCGTCGGCCGCAAGGATGCCGTCGCAGCCATAGCGGCCATCCGTGCACTCGGCCCGCAGATTGCGCCGCACCTGTTCATCAGCGAAATCCGCACGATGAAAGCGGACCACCTGTGGCTGAGCCCGGCATTTGGGCGCGACACCGTCGCCATCCACTTCACTTGGAAGCGGGAGGATGCGGTGCAGACTCTCCTGCCGCTCATCGACGCGGCCCTCGCACCCTTTGACGCCCGGCCGCACTGGGGCAAGGTGTATGAGATCGATGCCCACCGCTTCGACGAGCTCTACCCGATGCTTCCCGAGTTCAGGCAGCTAGCCGACCGGCTAGACCCGAGCGGGAAGTTCCGCAACGACTACTTGCACCGCACAATCTTCACGGAGTAAACCCTCGCCGAGTGAACCTTTGTGCCCAAGTGCGGCGGGTGCGCAGGTTCAAGGGCTGTCGACCAGTCCCTCCAGGACTGGTAAAGCGCTGAGCAGCGAGGTGCGTTCGGCATCGTCAAGCGAACGCAGCAAGTTCGTCACGACCTCTGTGCGTGCGGCCCTAGCGCGCTTGATCAGCTCGATTCCCGCGGCTGTTGCTGCAATCATCACGGCACGACCATCCTGCGGGTCGCCCTTGCGCATGACGAGCTTGTCGGTCTCCAGCCTCGCAACGATTCTGCTGGTTGCCGGTGCGCCGATCCGCTCCTGCTGGGCGAGATCCCCCAGCCTGAGCGGACCAAACTTGACGATCGTGGAGAGCGCCGACAACACGCCGTGGCTGAGCCCCTGCCCCCCGGCCACCATTCGCCGGTTGAGACGCCCGAGCGCCAAAGTGAGGCGAGTAGCGAGTTCGGCTTGATCATTGGTGTCTGCGCCCATACCCACATCTTGCCCGGAAACTGGCGTGATCATCAACGCTGCGCCACGTTCTGCGGAGCCGAAACCTCGGATGGCTCGTCCTCGTGCATGTACTTCGCGCCGCGCAAGACCGACGCGACCGCGGCGATGAGCGACATGATCGCGGCCGCAATGAACACCACGATCAGCCCATCGTGAAACGGCCCGGAAATAAGTTCGGGAAAGAACTGCTTGCCCGTGAGCGTGGCGATGCTCGCGTGCGAAAGGTGCTGCAATGCCCCGGTCGGCGCGAGCAGGCTCTGGATGGGGTTGTAACCGAGGAAGGCAGCAAACAAACTTCCGACGGGTGGGGTTTGTGCCACCGTCGCGGCCACGCCCGAAGACACACCGTTCGTCGTGAGCCCGGCGTGCAGCGCGGACGGCAGGTTCTGCGCGAGCCCCGCAATCATGAGCGAGAAGAAGACGCCGATGGAGAGCGAGCTTCCCGCGTTAAGCAGCGTGCCCGCCATCCCGGATGCCGAGCCCCGCTGGTTCGCCGGAACACTGTTCATGATCGCCGTGCGGTTCGGCGCGCTGAACAGTCCGGAGCCAATGCCGCTCAGTCCAGTCCACAGCGCGAATTGCCAGTACTCGAAGTTCACCGGGATCAGCAACAGGCCAACAAAGGCCGCAGTGACGAGCAGCAGCCCGACTGTCGCAAACGCCTTCGCTCCAAACCGATCGGAGAGTGCGCCTGAGATCGGACCCGCGATGAGGAAGCCAATCGTGATCGGCAGCAAGTAAATACCCGCCCACAAAGGCGTGCTCTCGTAGGAGTAGCCGTGCAGCGGAAGCCAGATGCCCTGCAGCCAGATGATGAGCATGAACTGCATGCCACCGCGACCGATGGAGGCTAGCAGGCCGGCCAGATTAGCCAGGGTGAAGGCGCGGATTCGAAAGAGTTGCATGGCGAACATGGGAGTGGAGCTGCGCAGTTCGATGAAGACAAACCAGACGAGCAGCGCGATCCCGCCGACGATTCCGGCAAGAATCCACGGGTTGGTGAACCCGGTTGACTGTCCGCCGTAGGGCTGGATGCCGTAGGTGATCGCCGCGAGCAGGGCGGTTAGTCCCACCGCGAAGACGAGGTTGCCAGGCCAGTCGATCTTGCCCGGGTTGCGGGTGCCGACCTCGTGCAGCGACTTATACGACCAGATCGTGCCCAGGATGCCGATCGGAACGCTGACGAAGAACACCGCGCGCCAGTCGACCACGGCGAGGAGTCCGCCAACGATGAGGCCGATAAAACTGCCAGCGATGGCAGCGACCTGATTGGTGCCGAGCGCGAGGCCCCTGCGGTTGGCGGGGAAGGCATCCGTCAAAATTGCTGTGGAATTCGCGAACAGCATGGCACCACCAATACCCTGCACGAGTCGCCAAATGATGAGCCACATGGCGCCCGTCGAGCCAATAAACGGATCGAGCGCGAGCGCGATCGAGCCCACAGTGAAGACGACGAAGCCGAGGTTGTAGATCTTCACTCGCCCATAAATATCGCCGAGACGGCCGAAACTCACCACAAGAACCGCGGTGATGAGCATGTAGCCCATCAGGATCCAGAGCAGGTAGCTGACGTTGGCAGGCTCGAGCGGGTTGAGCTTGATTCCCTTGAATATTGCGGGCAGAGCGATGATCACGATCGAAGAGTTAATCGTGGCCATGAGCGTACCGAGCGTGGTATTGCTAAGTGCGACCCAGCGATAGCGCGGGTGGTCTCGGTCAAACAGGTTCGGTCGAGCCTTGAGGACGGGCGATGATGTTGGTGTCACGAGGTCTTTCGGAATTTAGTTGCTTGTTGTCAAGTAAGTATATTCCTTTGGCACAATCCACGGCCGCGAGGAGAATGGCAGTGGTGGCTCTTGCCGCCGCTCCCAAGAAAAGAAGAAAACATGAGCGAGACGCTGGGCGCTGCACTTGAGCGTGAGCACCGTGAGATTGACGGTGGCATCGAGGCATTCATCGAAAGCCTGCCGGCCGGAAAGAACGAGCCCGCACAGTTGGTGGGGGCCATGAGCGGCCTGCGCCGTCACATCTACCTGGAAGAGGAGTTTCTCTTTCCACCACTGCGGGCCGCCGGAATGATGGTTCCGCTGTTCGTGATGCTGCGCCAGCACGGAGAGCTGTGGCAGGCGATGGACGCACTGAGCGCCCTGCTCGATTCGGATTCGGACGCCGATGCGCTCGAAGCATCCTGTCGAACGCTTCTCGACCTGCTCGATGAACACAACTCCAAAGAGGAGCCGATCATCTATCCACAGGCCGACAAGATTCTCACCGCCGACGCGAGCGCGGAACTTACCGGCTTTCTTGCAACGAGCACGTTGCCAGAGGGGTGGACCTGCGCGAAGGCCTGAGAACTAGGCTTTCGACTGCTCCGATCGGGGATTCGAATCGTGCAGAGCTCCGCGAGAGTGCGCTCGGTGCCCGAGAAGGTGGGTCATCACATCCAGCAAGCCCAGGGCAACAGCCGCGCACGTGAGCGTCGCCCACGCCGCCAGACCGGCGCTCAGTAAGCAGGCGAGTGTCGGTAAGGCGACGCCGGGAATGACGAGCATCGCGATTCCTCTGACGGACCGTCGAAGGCGTAGGCCCATCGCCGCGTTGGTGAGGTAGACGAGCGCAATGCTGGTGGCGAGCAGCACGCACGCGCTGAACGGCAGCGGGGCATCCGCACGTTTCACTGCGATGCCAATCGCTGTGGCCAGCAGAGTGAGCGCTGCCACCAGAAAGTAGGGAAAATACATCACAACGTCGCGCATCGCACCGAAGGAGCCCGCTTTCTGCGCGCGCTCAAGCCCGGATTCCGTGCTGGGCAGCCCCCATCGAAAGAACGCTCGCGCCAGCAGGGCGCACACGAGAAGCCCTGCCAGAGCGGCTGCCGCTCCCCCAAGACTCAGGTGCGCGGCCAACCCGGTGACCGCAAGATAGACGGCTTCACCGATCACGATTACGACAAACAGTCCAACGCGTTCGAGCGCGTGCGAGACGGATGCCCGTTCGTAGATCTCGTAGGAGAATCTGCTTCGTACCGCGAGGAGCAGCACCTCCGCGCCCACCGCCACCGCCCAGATGAGGTACTGCCACGGCTGAGGCACTGCAATGGAGGCGAGCCAGAGCGCAGCCGTACCGAGGTTGTAGACGAAGGGGCGCCAAAGCGGACTCGATGACCCACCGCGCGAAAGTGGCACGAGCCACATCGCGAGCAAGACGAGTCTGATCCACGCCGCCCCGACAGCGAACAACCACGCCGAGTGCCCGATGCCAGTAGAGATAGCAATCGCCATCGCGGCCGGCCCTGGCATGGCCGCGATGACGAGCACCCCCATCGAGCCATAGCGCGCTCCGAAGAGATTGTTGGTGACCATAAGGTTCACCCACGCCCACCAAAGCGGAAAGAGCAGCAGTAGAAAAATGAGCACAGCTGCGAAGCTGGTGTCCTTTTCGAGCACCTCGGCCGAAATGGCGATAACCACCACGAAGACCAGGTCAAAAAACAGCTCATACCAGTCCGCGACGCGGCGCCCGGGAAGCGCGATCTCACCGTGATCGTGGCTACCGGCGGCAGTGGACTCGGTCGTCATCCGACCATCATCCACCCACGAGGCTTACTCGGCGAGCAACCCGTCAATCTGACCAACGGCCAGGCGGAGCCCCTCTTCCATGCCCATGTCGATCATCTGCTGCAGTTGGTCGAGATTCTCGAAGGTGCTCATCAAGGTCATACGAGTCTGCTCCGCGTGTGCCTCAAGAGTGACGGTCATGCGCGTAACCCCCAGAGTGTCTGTGGGATTGCCGTCTTCATCCGCGAATCGATCATCGAGTTCGAGGCTGAATGGCGCGCCAACCGCGGTGATCATCCACCAGCCGTGCATGCGTTCGCCGTCAGGTCCAGTCATGAAATAGTGCGACGTTGCACCGATCTCGAGCGAGTGCCTCACGAACGTCGCGGGCCACTCCGGCGGACCCCACCAGCGTTCGAGCTGCCGCGGGTCTTCCCAGACCTGCCAGACGCGTTCAACGTCGGCGTCGAAGACCGCGACGAGCGTCATGGTGAGTGCGTCCATATCTTTGTGGGTGGTAATCATCGTCATGGCGTTTCCTTTCGTGGGTGTGCGTTCTAGCTGTCTGTGAGGATGTTGGCGATGCGTTCGGTACGCCCGCGCCACAGCGCTTCGTACCGATCAAGCAGCGCGCTGGCCCGACGAATGCTGTCGAGATTGCCGCGAACGATCTGTTCGCGACCACGGCGTTCCTTGCTCACCAGCGCCGCACGCTCCAGTACCGCCACGTGTTTTTGCACTGCGGCGAAGCTCATCGCGTACGACACTGCGAGAGACGAGACGGACTGTTCGCGTTTGATCGCCCGCGCGACAATGTCGCGTCGGGTGGCATCTGCGAGCGCGTGGAAGATCAGATCGACGTCGTCATCGCTTAATTCTTTTACAACCATTTGGTTGTACATTATCGCTTGCATTGGCGCTCCGCAAGACCGGCATTCGGGCAACCTTGAGCGACGCAGTCGCGGTGCGGACTCTAGAAACGCGAGTTAGGTTAGCCTAAGCTGAGGCTCATGAGCACCGAGGTTTTCGAAGCAAGATCGCGCACCGAACCGTTGCTAGGCGAGGGCGTTCCGCTCGCCCGGATGCCCGCGCACTGGATGCTCGCCCGGCTCGGTAAGAAGGTGATGCGCCCCGGCGGCCTGACCCCGTCGCTGCACATGCTCGACGCTCTCAAGATCACGTCGGATGATGACGTGGTGGATATGTGGCCGGGGCTCGGCGTGACGACGGAGCGCACTCTCGCGGCGCATCCTCGTTCCTATACGGCCATCGAGCGTGGTGCCGCAGAGGCAGCACGAGTGCAGAAGGTGCTGAACGGTGCGGAACAGAAGAGCATCGTCGCCCCAGCGCACCAGACCGGGCTCGAGAGCGGTTCGGCGAGCGTTGTATATGGCGAAGCGCTACTGACCCTCGAGCCCGCCAAGCGCAAGGTCGCGACGGTGGCCGAGGCCGCACGCCTGCTGCGCCCGGGCGGCCGGTATGGCATCCACGAACTGCTGCTCATGCCGAACACACTTCCCGAGGCCGCGAAAGACGATATCGAGACGACGCTGACCAAGGTGCTGCACGTGCTCGCGCGCCCGCTCACTACCGATGAATGGCGCCGCCAGCTCGAAGATGCCGGATTCGAGGTCGATTTCGAAGAGACCGGCCCGATGCTACTGCTCGACATCCCCACCTTCCTCTCGGACGAAGGGCTTTGGGGCTCCACCGCGTTCACCGCGCGCTGCCTCGCGCATCCCACGGTGCTGCCGAGGATCGCAGAAATGTGGACGACGTTCCGCCGGTACCGCGACAACATCGGTGCCGTGGTCATGACCGCTAGGCGTCCGTGAGCGACCCGGTCGACCTCATCCGGGATTCGGCACTGGGAACCCGGATGACCGTGCGTTGGCGCGTCGAGGGTGGCCACACGGATGCCGTGGGCTACCTTCGCGAGCGCACAGACACCGAGTGCACGGTCGAGACTCGTCGCGGACTCGTAACCATCATGCTTGCGGATGTCACCGCAACTCGGGCAGTGCCGCCTCCCCCGCCGCGGCGAGCGCCCCGGTTTCCGCCGCTCGGCTGAGCGTGCCGCCGGATGCGCAAGGTAATATTGCCGCCTGCTTGTGCTGAGCGCGATGATGAAGTGACGGCTTGTGTACTCCTTCTGTTCTCAGCCTGGATCGGCAGACGCTGCGGCGGGAGTCACCCATCCTGCTGATCCTGCTGCTCGGCTGTTCTGCTCTTGTCACCCGGTGACCCGCTGCGGCTCCCGATTCCGATTATTCAGCCGATTCCGATTATTCAGCCGATTCAGTGCACGTAGGTTTAGATCAGCTGTCGGTCTCACTACATCGGGAACGGGTAGTCGTCCTCCCCTACGCGGGGTGCGGTGGATGTCGACGGTGGAGGGCGGGATGAACCAGGGCACGTTGTCGCTGACGCGGATTCCCCAGTTGTCACGATGGACTCGATGGTGGTGCATCGAGCACAGAAGGATGCCGTTGTTCAGATCGGTTGCGCCGCCGTGCGACCACCATCGGAGATGGTGCGCTTCCGTGTAGCTGGGCGGTCTTCGACAGCCCGCCCACGCGCATCCATCGTCGCGCTCGGCGAAGGCGATGCGTTGCGCACGAGTGAAGAGGCGTTTCGGGGTGCCAAGGTCGAGCACTTCGCTGTTGCCACCGAGTACAGCGGGGATGATCTTGGCATCGGCCGCGAGTCGTCGAGCAGTTTTTGCGGAGATGGGTTGTTCGATACCGTCGATGTGGGCTTCGCCGAGACCGCTGAGGAGTGATTCGAGGGACATCCGAACGACGATCGTGGCCGCGGGGAGCGGGATGTCGATCCCGACACCACCTGCGCCGCGACCTTTCGTGCAGGCTATGCCGTGCCTGGCGAGCTGAACCATGGCATCCGCGGCGATCTGGGTGAGAGTTCTCGGGTCGGGAAGTTGCTCATGGTTGGCACCGCATCCATCGCCTGCTTCGCTGCCATTCGCTCGGAATCTGGGTGCGCGAATGACCGCACCAACGTGGGCGTCGATAGCAGCGTCAAGGTAGGCGGAACTCAGCGGGTCGAGGTCAAGCTGGTAGCGCTTCATCCCGTTGGCGAGGATGGTGCGGCGCAGGGTCCTTCGTTGCACAAGGTCGTCTTCGCGAGGTTCGATGCCGTCAATGTCGAGCGCATCACGCCACCGGGCCGAAAGTTTGCGCACCAGATCGGCGGGGTTGTCGCAGGCGAACTCAACAAGTGCGTGTTCTGCGGCGACGAGGTGTTCGTCTTCGGCGCGCGGTGCCGCCTGGTCCAGGGCTACGACGATGTGGTTAGCGGAGTCGATGGGGATGCGGGCTGCCAATGCGGCTTCGGCAACCAGCGGATACCGGGCTGGCATCCGCTCCCCCACCAAGCTAACGCGCTCTGCCGTGGCTTCAGCTACCCGACAGAAACGGTGCGCTTCCGCGAGCGCAATATGCCCGAGTTCGGCAAGCACCGCGGCAGGGCTGCCGCAGCCCGCCCTGATCGCCAACCCGTTCGGCCCGAGCGATGACCGCGACCGCTCCACCACCTCGGCAGCGATACGCACGAGCCGCGCTTCGGCCTCGCGCTTCTGCGCGAACCCATCCGCAAGAGCCTCCAGCAGCGCAGAATCGCTCAACACGTCGAGTGCACCAGCAGGTGCGTCGACGTTCGCGAGACTCTCGCGAGTGGGGCTGTTCATGCTTTAAGAGTGTCACGAGCCACCGACATTTAGACATCCAATAGCAGCCCTGACCAGCACTTCCTGTGGATAACCCACGAGACAAGGAGCCTGTGGAGGAGAAGAGACGTGCGGATCATGTTCAGATTGAGAACTGGGTCCAGATCGGCTTCCCGGTCAGGCCCGAGTCGCCCGCCCACCAATGGCTACAGTGCCTTCGAGATCACCGCACTCAGTCGAGATGAAAAACCTCGGGAATCGGCTTCCACCACTCCCCCGGCGCTCGCCCGTCGAGCGGACGCTGGAGTGGTTCGCAGATAGCCCACCACTGCTTGGTCGCCTCGTCCGCGGCGATCGCCGCGTTGTCGGCGTCCAGGTCTTCACCCACGTACTCGAGGTAGGAGAAGAGCAACTCCCCCATGCGAAAGATCGAATAGTTCGTCATGTGGCTGCTCCGCAGGCGCTCGAGTACCCCCGGCCACACCTCAGCATGGAGACGTTCGTACTCCTGAGCGTTCTCTGCGGGAAGCCCAATCACCGAGGCAAGGCGAATCATCACCGCTCCTTAGCTGTGTGTCGCCTGGCGAACGCGCAGGTTGTGAACGCCACCGTCTACCTCGAGTGTCGTCCCCGTGGTGGAGGCAGAAAGTGGGCTCGCTAGATACGCGATCGCATCGGCGACCTCCGCGGGAGTGACCATCCTGCCAGTCGCCTGCCGGGCATCCAAGGCTGCCCGCTCCGCGACGGGATCGTCGAATTTTGCCAACATGCGATCCACGAAAGGAGTGGATACGGTTCCGGGGCTCACGCAGTTCACTCGAATGCCCTCGGAGACGTGGTCGGTCGCCATCGCGAACGTCAGCGCGAGTACCGCCCCCTTTGATGCGCTGTACAGCGCGCGCTGAGGCAGACCATTGAGTGCGGCAATCGAACACACGTTGACGACGGCAGCACAGGCAGACTTTCGCAGCCACGGAAGCGCGGCAGCCGTGACCCTGGCCATGCCGATGACGTTGACGTTGAGTACGCGCGCCCACTCGGCGTCATCATTCTCTTCGACAGTGCCGACAGCACTAATACCCGCGTTGTTGATGACGATATCTATGCCCCCGAAGCGCTCGCCTACAGCATCGACTGCCGCCTTCACTGATGCGCGATCCGAGACATCCGTTACAAATCCGGCCAGCGGGTCTGGCAGACCTTCGATCCCAAGGTCGAGCACCGCGACCGTCGCGCCAGCCGCTGACAAAGTCTGCGCTGTGGCTAGCCCGATTCCGGATGCACCGCCCGTTA